>CAZNRQ010000557.1:0-2733 GCA_964574845.1 uncultured Bacteroidales bacterium | reverse complement strand
GAATTCACAAAACTGTTAAAAAAAAATCACAAGAAAATCAGGCTTATATTTGTTTAATGTGTTAATTTGCGGTTTAATCCTTTCAACATGTCAAGAACCAAATATATCTTCGTAACAGGCGGAGTTACTTCATCATTAGGAAAAGGTATCATTTCGGCATCGCTGGCCAAACTGCTTCAGGCAAGAGGTTTTACGGTGACCATCCAGAAGTTTGACCCTTATATCAATATTGACCCGGGTACACTGAACCCCTATGAGCACGGCGAATGCTACGTGACGGAAGACGGCGCCGAAACCGACCTGGACCTGGGACACTACGAAAGGTTCCTGAACCGGCATACTTCGCAGGCCAACAATATCACCACGGGGAGGATTTATCAGGCGGTGATTGAAAAAGAAAGGCGCGGCGACTACCTGGGCGAGACGGTGCAGGTGATACCGCATATTACGGACGAGATAAAATACCGCATCAAGCTGCTGGCCAACGAAGAGGAACTGGATTTTCTGATCACGGAGATTGGCGGTACGGTGGGCGACATTGAATCGCTGCCTTATATAGAGGCTATACGTCAGATGCGCTGGGAACTGGGCGAGACGAACTGTGTGGTGGTGCACCTTACGCTGGTGCCTTACCTGGCAGCCGCCGGCGAGCTGAAGACCAAACCAACGCAACACTCGGTGAAGAATATGCTGGAACTAGGGGTTCAGCCTGATATATTGGTGTGCCGCACCGAAAGACCGCTGAACGAATCGCTGAAAAACAAGATTGCGTTGTTCTGCAACGTATCGCCCCGCTCGGTAATAGAGTCGATAGATACGGATACCATTTATAGTGTTCCCCTGCTGATGAAACAGGAAGAACTGGATGTGGTGGTGCTGGAAAAGACCAATATGGTGTTTTACGGCGAACCCGACCTGGTGCGCTGGGAAGAATTTCTGTTCAAACTGAAAAATCCCCTGCACGAAGTGAATATAGGTCTGGTGGGTAAGTACGTTGAACTGAAGGACGCTTATAAATCCATTATGGAATCGTTTCTGCATGCGGGTTCGAGTGTGCAGTGCAAGGTGAACCTGAAGACGATTCACTCGGAACATATCAACGAAGGCAATGTGAGCGAAAAGCTGGCAGGTCTTCACGGTGTGCTGGTGGCACCGGGTTTCGGCGAAAGAGGCATAGAAGGAAAGATCACTGCTATACGTTACGTGAGAGAAAACAATATTCCTTTCCTGGGCATTTGCCTGGGGATGCAATGCGCCGTGATAGAATTTGCGCGCAATGTGTTGGGATTGACCGATGCTCACTCGACAGAGATGAACCCGAGGACCTCGAGCCCCGTGATAGATATTATGGAGGCTCAGAAAAAGATATCGTGCAAGGGAGGCACCATGCGACTGGGAGCTTATCCGTGCAAGATCACCGAAGGCACCAAGGTGGCAAAAATATATGATTCGCTGAACATCACCGAGCGGCATCGTCACCGCTACGAATTCAACAATAAATATCTTGAGATGTTTGCCGTGGAAGGTATGGTAGCAGCTGGATTTAACCCCAAGGACCATCTGGTGGAGATCATGGAAAACACCAACCACCCCTGGTTCATTGGCGTACAATTCCACCCCGAATATCGCAGTACGGTGCACAGCCCGCACCCTTTGTTTAAGGCTTTTGTGAATGCCGCCTGCGACTACATGCAACTCGAAAAATAAAGGAAGATGCAGATAATAGAGAATTATCCGCTGAAACACCTAAACACTTTCGGAATACAAGCGAGGGCTGCTTTTTTTACGGAGCTGCAATCGGAACATGACATTAAGACTTTTCTTCATACTTCGGCCTGCCGGGATATCCCTTTGCTGATATTGGGAGGCGGAAGCAATGTGCTGCTGACGAAAGATTTCGACGGCTGCGTGGCCCACGTGAACAACAAAGGCATAGAAGTGACCGGAGAAGGCGAAGAATATGTGATGGTAGCCGCTGCTGCCGGCGAGCTTTGGGAAAACCTGATAGCTTTTTGCATAGAACATAATTACGGCGGCCTGGAAAACCTGAGCGGGATACCCGGAACGGTGGGCAGTTGCCCCATACAAAACATAGGGGCTTACGGCGTTGAAGTGAAAGATTGCATAGCCGAAGTTCATGCCTATATGCTGGACGATTGCAGCAAAAGGATACTGATGGCAGAGGAATGCGGTTTCGGTTATCGCGACAGTATCTTCAAAAGGGAACTGAAAGGAAAGGTGTTGATAGAAAAAGTGGTGTTCTGCCTGTCGAAACAACCTGAATTCAAGCTGAGCTATAAAGGGGTGATGGAAGAGGTGATGCGAATATCACAGGGTGAGATACATATCGGGACGGTGAGCAAAGCCATTAAGCAAATTCGCGGAGGAAAGATACCGGATACTATTACATTGGGTTCGGCAGGGAGTTTTTTTAAGAATCCCTGCGTGGATAAAACTAAAATGGATGAGCTTTTAAAAGAGTTTCATAAGATTTCGTATTACAAAAACAATGAAGACAATTTCAAGCTGGCCGCCGCCTGGATGATAGAACAATGCGGATGGAAAGGCTACAGAAAAGGTGATGCCGGGGTGAATGCCACACAAGCTTTGATATTGGTGAATTATGGCGATGCCAGCGGGCAAGAGATTTTGGAGTTGTCGATGGAGATACAGAAGAGTGTGGAGGAGAAGTTTGGGGTTTATTTAGAAGCTGAAGTAAATATTGTATAGGAG
>CAZNRQ010000556.1:0-2739 GCA_964574845.1 uncultured Bacteroidales bacterium | reverse complement strand
CCTAATAGCAGTCATCGTACAAAAAAAATATGGGAAAATCGATTTTTCACAATAAAAGTGAACTTATAACGTTTTTTTGCTGAATTTTGCGTTTTATTTTAATAATCAAACACTCCTCTCATCATGAGCATTTATTCAATCCTAACATTGCTGTTCTTTATTTCATCTGTGGCTGCCCTTTGGGGTTTGTTCGAAAAAGCCGGTCAAAAAGGCTGGATGGTCCTGGTACCATTTTATAACTTTTACATTTGGTTGAAGATCATTGACAAGCCCCTTTGGTGGTATATTTTCATCATAATTCCCTTCATCAATATTTTTACGCTTCTACTAATGATTGTAGAGTTGGTGAAATGTTTTAATAAGAACGGACTGATAGAGCAGGCTGTGGCTGTTTTGGTGCCTTTCTTCTACCTGCCCTATATCGCTTTTATCTCGAAAAAGGAAGTGTACACCCACCCTTCGAAACGCAAACTCGTTAAGAAATCAGCGGTGCGCGAATGGGCCGATGCTATTATTTTTGCTGTTATTGCTGCAACCATCATTCGGACTTTCTTCATTGAAGCTTATACTATACCTACATCATCTATGGAGAAATCTTTGCTGATAGGCGATTATCTGTTTGTAGACAAAGTGAGTTTCGGTCCACGTATACCCATGACACCGCTTTCGTTTCCTTTTGCTCACCATACTCTGCCCCTGACTAAAGACACCAAATCATATCTGGAATGGATCAAGCTTAATTATTACCGTTTCCCTGGATTCACCAAAATTAAGAACAATGATGTGGTGGTTTTCAATTACCCCGATGGTGATACGGTTGCCCTGAACATGCAAAACCGTAGTTATTATTCTATTGTGCGTGAAGTAGGTCATCAGGAAGTATGGCGCAACAAGCGTGAGTTTGGAGATATTGTGGCTCGTCCTGTTGACAAACGTGAGAATTATATCAAACGCTGTATAGGAATACCCGGCGATAGTCTGGAGATCAAACGACAGATCGTTTATATCAATGGCAAGCCTCTTCCTGAAGTTGGAACCAAAGAATTCAAATACCTTGTACAGACTGATTCAACCCCTGTTTCGCCCAAATTGCTGGACAAATACGATGTCACAGAGAATGTTGAGCAGGTGGATTATGATAAATACATCATAACTCTTACCAACGAGTCCGCTGAGAACATTAAAAAACTCCGCAATGTTCGTAAGGTCGAAAAGATCATTTATCCAAAAGGAGCCTGGGCTTATTACACTTTCCCCTTCGATTCGAACTATAAATGGAACGAAGACAATTACGGCCCCATCTGGATACCCAAGGCAGGCGTTACCATCCCTATCAGCATGAGCAATATAAGCATCTACCAACGCTGCATAGAAATTTATGAGCATAACGATGTAAAGATAAAAAATAGCAAGGTCTTCATCAATGGTGCTGAGGCCAAAACCTATACCTTTAAACAGGATTATTACTGGATGATGGGCGATAACCGCCACAATTCGGCCGACTCCCGTTTCTGGGGTTTTGTTCCCCTCGACCATATCGTGGGACGGGCTGTGTTTGTCTGGCTGTCTATTGAGCCTAATGTTTGCGACAACAAACAGATTAAGGATATCAGGGCCAATAAAGGACTCTTAGAGAGATTACGCTGGCATAAGATGTTCCGCCTAATAAAGTAAGCGGCTCTACGTCTTCGGAATGATTTTTGTAAAGCTTTTCTTCTCACATAATATTATCAGTATGAAAAAGTTTTTATTTATTTCCGCATTAATAGTTTTCATTGGCTCGGGCAAGGTTTCTGCCCAAAAGATCTATTCGGAGGATGCCGAATACAAGGCAGATATTAAAGTTTACGTGGTGGATGCCGAATACAAAGCAGATCTTCTGGTTTACAAAGAAGACGCCGAATATAAAGCAGACGGTAACGAAGGTAAATGGTATTTTGAGGATGCCGAATACAAAGCTTTCAAAAAGATCTATTTCGAGGATGCCGAGTACAAAGCCGACCTGAAAATATTCTTCGTGGATGCAGAGTATAAAGCCGGCTGGAAAACCAGCAGCAAGAAATACATGCTGTATTAAGCAACTCTATTAATCTTGGTTATTACTCTATTGTCTAAAGATTAGATGATTGGATTAACAATCCTCATTATTATTTTTCTTTGACAAATAATAATATTGAATGTCTGTGTTGTCACATTCCCACTCCTGCTATCAGAATTATTGAGATTATCGCCAACGCAATACCAATAATATTAATTGTGGAAAGTTTTTCCTTATAGAACAAATACCCTATGATGGCGGCTATGGCCACAATACTGACATTGAACACAGGTATGAAAACCGAGACATCGAAACGACTCAAGCCTACCAGAAAGAAATAAGTGGAAAACCAATTGAAGAGCCCCAGAACAACCCCAGCCACAATGTTTCTGGGCACTATCTTTGACTTTGTAATTAGGGTTCGCGGTATCAATACGATCAGTCCAATGAGCAAGGACACCGAAAAGGCTACTGTCAGGAAGTTGATGTAGGCTCCTTGAATATAAAGCTCCTGTGAGATTTTAAAAATGCTATCGTTAAATCCATTTCCGAAAAACAACAATACAGGAAGTATCAGATAACGCCCTTCGGCTTTCTGACTGTCGGAACGCCTCAGAGTGAAATAGAATGCGGCCATAGCAATCACAATTCCGATTATTCTGATCCAGTTGAAATCCTCTTTGAACCATAGAAAACCTACC
>CAZNRQ010000555.1:0-2740 GCA_964574845.1 uncultured Bacteroidales bacterium | reverse complement strand
ATGTATTTGGCGCTGGAAAGAGAATCGGGAACCACAATGTTGTTGGATACGGGCACAACGATACTCTGAAATGCCAAAAACAAACCGATGAAGGGTATAAAAAGAAAAATGTAGATATTTTTGTTCCTTACTCTGGCCATACTTACTTTTTGGTTCGCTGCTGGTGCAGATATTGGTTGTATTCTATCATGAGGGCCTCCACCATTTCGTTGGCCACTATCTTTTGTCCCTTTTCGGAAAAATGTCCGTTGGTGACGGCCAGTTTCTTATCCGACCATGCCAGAATAGAATTGAGTCCGCCCATCATACTGAAAAGATCCCAATAAGCACAGCCTGCTTTCAATGCGGCACGTTTTTGGGCCTGGGTTATCTTCGGCAACCACGGATAGGACGAATAGCTGCCTTCGCCGCCTTTGGCCATATCCCCTGCCCCTATCACCAGTATGCTCATGTCGGGATTGGCATTTTTGAATTTCATGAAGAGTTTGTAATAGATGCCGCTGATCCATTCGCAGGCCTCATCGGAATGAATGTAGGGAACCACATTGGCGCCATACTGAAATATCACCAAACGGGTGTTGGTGAGCTTGAGCATTTTCTTAAGCTTTTCGTCGGAAATCATCATCAGTCCGTCGCCCGAGTGTCCGCGTATAGCGTAATTGTCAACCTGAACACCATGATCGCTGTCGAAATACATACCGAAAAAGTCGGGGCTGCCGTTACCATCGAACTCAACTTTAATATTGAGCAAAGAAGCTACATGACTCTTGTGCATGCAAACATCTTTGCAGGGAGATAGGGTGTCGCTGGCGACAAGTTCGCCCGTTGAATTATTATAAAAATTCACGGTACAATTGTCGGAACTGTTTCCGTATAGGAAAGAAACGGAATTGTAGTTATACTTTGCCCCCATCTTTAAAGAAACGCTGGCATTGGAATAATATTTTCCGCCAGATGATTTTTGCGTGTCCTGTCCTGCAGAGTTGGTATCGCCGGGTTTACCATCTTCGGACTGATGAACCGCAAACTTACCAAAGCGGAACAAGGCACCCGAAATACCATAATCGTTATCGGAATTGCGGTTGTGAAAGACGGTATATTTGGCCCAGTTTCCACTGCTGTTGCGTATATAGCTCACAGGGTCGAGATCGCGCAGGGGCACATATCCAATACCTGAGCCTCCAAACTTTTCATGAAATTTATCGCGTACCAGATTCGACATGCGGTCGCCCTCCAATTGCGAATCGCCATAATGCGCCACATGCACAATGGTAGAGTCTTTTTCGTGCTGCATTGCTCTGAAAAAGGCATCGAGGGCTTTGCCTCCGTCCACTTCAGGATTGACAAGAAAAAGATTTTGTTTTTTGGGTCCCACCTTCGACAAGGTGGTACGTTTCAGTATAAGGTCGTCGTTGACTGTATTTGAAAGATAGTTCTGCAAAAGGCTATCGGCATCCTTGTTTAGGTTTTTATTGGTGAGTTCGGTCAGCCGGGCCGGAGTCATGAAGCGTATGTTCTCCTTGACAAAGGCAATATCCACCTGATTGTAGAGGAATGAATATCCTATCAATAAAATCTCTGAAACCAGAATGATCAATAAAACCTCTGCAGGTTTGTTCTTCATGACAAAAAAATCTTACGCGGAGAGTTTGGATTCGATGGAGCGCATAAAATCGCCCACATTTTTCATGGCAATAAGTTCTTTCAGTTTGAATTTAATTCCGAATTCGCTTTCGGTATTGGAGATGAGAATGAGGTGGGTAAGTGAATCCCATTTTTCGATATCCTTAGCAGTGGTTTCATCAGAAATCACAATAGTATCGTCTTTGAAAACCTTGCAAAATACTTTGTTGAGGCGGGATTTTATTTCTTCGTATGACATATTGGCTTGCTTTTTTTAAAAATGCGTGCAAAGGTCGTCATTATTTAGAAGACAACCAAATAAAGATGAATATTTTAGCTGAAAACGAAGATGAAAACAGTATCATTCAAAAGCCGTAACCACAATTTCTACCCTTCGGTTCTTCATCATTTTCTCTTCGCTGCGGGCGTTGGGATATATCATTCGGCTGGCCCCAAAACCCTTGAAAGTCATACGATCAGTAGCAATACCTTCGCTGTCCAGAAAGTCGTAAACGGCCTTGGCGCGGTTAATAGAAAGCTGCATATTGAATTCGCTTTTTTTATCACAATCGGATGTCCCGTTAGGACAATTCACGTGACCTTGAATTTCGATTTCAAGTCGGGGGTTTCGTTTCATGGTGGCTGCTATCCCATCAAGAACCGGTTTGGATTCGGGAAGGAACTGCGCCGAGTTGCCATAAAACAAAATGTTCTCAAAAACTACGTTCTGCCCGACCTTGATGCGGCTTAATTCGATTTTAAGAATAATCTCACTTCCGCAGGAACAGGTTTTTATTTCCCTGATATCATCGAAATAATTGTTGGCTTCCGCTTTGACATTAAACACACTGTAAGAAAGTTTGGTGCTGCAAGTACTAACGCTATCGAAAGTAAATTGCGGATCGGAGGTTTGAAGCTTCTTATTGTAAATTTTAATGTTGGCCTTTATTGCCATCTGAGTCTCCTTGTCCACAACGGTTATCTTTAAGGGGGCATCTTTTATGGAAGAGGATGTTGTGCTTTTGTTCCCTTGCGAACCGTTCTGCTTAACAATTGCAGGCTTGGCACAACCCGAATAATGCAGGATGACAGTGTGACCGCCCCCATTGGGATACAC
>CAZNRQ010000554.1:0-2740 GCA_964574845.1 uncultured Bacteroidales bacterium | reverse complement strand
GCTTCCACCTGTGCCAAAGTTTTTTTCTCTACAACCAACATAATGATGTTCCCATTGGGCAACTTCTTAATATCATGGTGCTGCATGTAGGTAGAGGTAGAATAATCCATGCTCCAAACCAGATTATCATCCCAATCGTATTCTTCAATTCTGCCACCTTCGCCGCCACCAGTACCCAAATTACCTTGTGTCATGCAGGTTCTTAATAAATGACCGTTTTCCAATAAATACACTGCCTGACCAGGAGCGTATGTGCTGGCTGTCCATTCGTGAAGCTTTTGCCCTTTGTTATTTATCAGATAGGTCATGGTATTTTGCTTGGGTGCAAAAAGGGTGTACCCATTATAGGTCTGGGTGGTATCGTTAATCAGCACTCCCAATGTTTGGGTCTGTGAGGTACTTGTATAGCTGCAAAACATCATGATAATGCATGATATAAATGTCAGGAATAGTTTTGTTCTCATTACTCTTTCTTTTTTTAATTAATTAGTAAATTTCAATTAGTGCAACAATATCATCTTTTTACAGAGTTGGACATTATTGGCTTTCAATACGTAAAAATAGGTTCCACCGGGTAGTTTCATACCATTTTCATTGGTACCGTCCCATTCAACAGAGTACTTCCCTTTGGAATAAGTTCTGTTTACCAGAGTCTTCACCTGACTTCCGGAAAAATCAAGGATAATCACATCAATATGTTTTGATTCAGAAAGTTCAAACGGAATGGTAGTCGACTCACTAAAGGGATTGGGATAATTCTGATCCAATACATCCTTTGGGGTTATGTACTCATCATTTTGCTGAACTGAGGTTAAGTCTGTTGGAGTATAATAATCAGGAGTATCGCCGGTCATGGTAGCACCGGGTGTCAGATCGTGGCCCGATAAAGCCGGATGAGTACTGGCATATCTGTAAGCCCTGAAAACTCCGTTATAAGTGGGATAATTGTCCATTTTAATTTTCTTAATACCATCTCTGGTCATAGGATTGATGTATTCCCACACAATGGAAGTATCCGCAGGTGCCACTTCAAAAAAGTGGCCGTCGTTCATCGAACAAATAAATGTGTTTCCGTTTGGTAATCGCTGGGCACTGCTACCAATGGTGCTATAAAAGCTGGTGTTGTTCTTGCTCGAAAAGGTCCAGACGATCTGTTTCGACACATTCTTTTTTTCTTTCATTAAATTCGAATTCGGCGTATTAACGATGTTGTATCCTGCATCAGGAGGATTCACAAATGAACCGGTGTTAGTGCCCGAAGAATTCAGATAGGGGTTGATCTCAATAACATAAGACTGTGGAGTGAGCTCAAAAAGGTTTTCAGCATTATTGAATATAAGGAAGTTTCCGGCACCCGGAAGTCCCGGTTTAATCCATTGTATGTCGTGAGCACCTCCAATCTGCTTCTGTCCTGCTGTGGCTTTTTCCCAATTGGCCAGCACTGAGGGAGGATTCCCTCTATCGTATTTGGCAGGATCGCCGAACCTGTATTTGAAATCGCCCAAGCTGCTTGCTGCTAATACAATGCTACTGTCAGGATTGTTCGATATAAAAGTATTGCCATGATCGATCACATAGAATTCTCCATGGACAGAATTGATGACAATCATATCCAGGTCCTGATTGTAATCTAAAGAATTGCAATGCAACCAATCGCTTTTGACGGGATTACCGGCAATATTTAAATCAATTCTACCGGGAGTGTTTGCAATTACTCCATAAGTAGGTAAGGCGGGATACATGTCCTGCACCACATGGTCGAAGAAACACCACTCCCAAATTACCGTCCCCTGACGGTTTACTTCTACTATGGCATCCATTTGGGGATTGGTATAGGTTTGCGATGCATCGCAACCTGCCGCAAGGCATTGAGCCGATGTGAGGTCTTTGTTGGCAATATAAATAAAGGTGGAATCGCCCAATTTGGTATTATATATTTTAGCAAAATCGTGATGGCCGTGATAGTTGGTGCGGGTCTCAGTATATTGCCACACCACATTACCATTCCAGTCGAGTTCTTTCCAACTGTTCTGACTGCTTGGATTTCCTCCGACAGCATCCAGCAAGGTTCCCTCTTCTGTGAAACGGGGGTTGGTTCCAATGCTCCAGGTATGAATCACATGGCCTTCCATATCTATTAAATAAGAGGTTCCTCTGGTACCAAAAAGCGTATAACCATTATAAGAGTTGGCAGCATCCCAGTATCTCGTTTCCGTTTTTACCATAAAACTTTCCTGAGCTAAAGCTGAAATAGTCCAAAAAATAATGCCAGGTAATAAGAGTAGTTTTTTCATAATGCCGTTTTATTTTATTAAAATCATTTTTATCGTGCTTAGCTGATTTTCAATTTGCAGTTTACACCAGTACATTCCTTCGGGATATTGTTCTGCATTCCACTGAAAGGTATGAATCCCTGCATCCAGACTTCCGTCTATAATATTAGCGACCAACTGTCCGAAGGAGTTGTAAATCTTTAGGCTCACTTTACCTGATTTTACCATCGCAAACTGAATGTTGGTTGTATTAGTAAAAGGATTGGGATAATTTTGAAACAATTCGGGAAGTGATCCATTATTCTGGATAATTCCAGAAGAAGAACTATCGAAATTTCTGGCTACTCTGAAACCAATATGATAATAAGGATGGTTGGGATCCTGAGGTCCGCGATAATAAGAAGGATTGCGGTTTGAGATTCGCGAATGTCCGTCATTTTTACCATGCACCATAAGGCCGTTGTACC
>CAZNRQ010000553.1:0-2741 GCA_964574845.1 uncultured Bacteroidales bacterium | reverse complement strand
CAGGAATCGATCAGGCAGGATTGCGAAAGATACATTATTCGCCTGCAGTTTATGTGATAAGTATGCCTTGTTCCTCTGGTATTAAGCCCCGATGGATCATGCGCGCTTTTGAAAAAGGCTTTGATGGTGTTTTTATTGCAGCCGACGGACATGAATGTTCTTACAGTCCCAAATGTGCAGAACACACCAATAATATTATTGTGGAATCGCAGAAACTGATGAAGGCAAACAATATCAATCCGAAGCGCATACGGATGGCGGCTATTTGTTCGGTATGTGCCGAACCCTTTGCAGGGCACATGGATAACTTCAGCAGGATACTGTCCGAATTGGGAGAAGTGGCAACAGAAGTTTATCAGCCTAATTAAAATTATTCATCATTAATGAACCTTTGATTATGGATCAAAAAGAAAAAATATACGATACCCTAGTGATTGGAGGTGGTATTGCAGGTCAGGAAGCTGCATTGAGCCTTGCCGATATGAACCATCAGGTACTTTTGGTTGAAAAAGGCCTTTCCATTGGAGGAAAAATGATACAGTTGAGCAAGGTTTTTCCAACCCTCGATTGTGCTGCCTGTATTACCACTCCTAAAATGTCGGAAACCGCACGCCATCCGAATATCAAACTTTTACTAAACAGCGAAATAGAAGGCATCACCAAAAACGGAGATGAGTTTCAGGTCGAGATCAATAAGAACCCCCGTTATGTGATACCTGAAGCCTGCACAGGTTGTCAGGAATGTGAGGTGGTTTGTCCGGAGATACGCAATGATGAATACAACTGCAATCTGGCAGGCAGGAAAGTGGCTTATATCCCCTTCAGTCTTGCCAATCCCCGTATTGCAACCATCGACCGCATGGATACTTCGGCTCCTTGTATCAACGAATGTCCGGGCGGAGTGAAACCTTACGGATATATTACCCTGGCCCGCAACGGACAATATGAGGAAGCCATGAAACTGCATCTGGAAGATATTCCCATACCGGGAAGTCTCGGACGCGCCTGTTATGCTCCCTGCCAGAATGCCTGTTCCAGGGCAGGACTGGATACGGCTGTGGATATCCGCAAAATAAAAAGGTACTTTACAGATTACTATTACGATAAATATCCCCAGGCACCTGTGCTTGACATTGAAAAGAAATCAGGGAAAAAAGTAGCTGTGATTGGTTCCGGGCCTGCCGGTCTGACTGCCGCCTATCATCTGGCATTGAAAGGACATGGTGTTACTATTTTCGAAGCGGCTTCTCAGGCAGGTGGAATGTTGAAGCTTACCTTACCTGAATACAGACTTCCAAAGGATGTGGTCGACAGGGATATTGAAAATATTACTGCCCTGGGTGTGAAGATAGAGGTGAATAAAAAAATTGAGAACCTCATCGCGCTGAAAGAACAGGGGTTCGACAGTATCTTTATTGCTGTAGGGACTCACGATACTCCCAAACTGAATATAGAAGGATCGGATTTGAAAGGAATTGTTTCCTGTCTTGATTTTCTCCGTAATGCCAACATTGGCGAAAAAGAGAATCTCAAAGGCAAAAAAGTGATGGTGATTGGTGGTGGAAATACTGCTATTGATGCAGCGCGAACTTCATTGAGACTAGGTGCAGCTAAGGTTACTGTTGTTTACAGAAGAGGAAGAGAAGAAATGCCATGCTTTGCTCCCGAAATAAAAGAAGCCGAAGAAGAAGGCGTTGAAATTGCCATACTGCGCAATCCCATTAAATTCTTTGGTGAAAACGGAAAACTTAATAAAGTTCAGTTGATAAAAATGAAACTGGAGCAAGCGGATGCCAGCGGAAGAAAGACTCCTGTTCCTGTGGAAGGTTCGGAATATTTCGAGAACGTGGATTTTGTAATAGAAGCCATAGGTCTCCAACCCTCTACTTCTCCTTTTGGAAACGTCATCGATCTGAATAAAACGGGAACTATCAAAGTGAACGCGGTAACCATGCAAACTTCCATTCCCTTGATCTTCGCCGGTGGCGATGGCGTCAGTGGCGCATCCACCATTATTGAAGCAGCGGGACAAGGAAAGAAAGCCGCATTTTATATAGACAAATTCCTTAATGGACTCGCTCCTGAAAGTTTTGAATTCGGTGATAAATTGCCCGCTGTGGATAAGGTTAAGATCGTGAACAAATATAAAGGTCCCAAGGTACACGCCATTGAAGGAGGTTTGCGACCTATCAGCGAAAGAGTAAAGGACTTTGAAGAAGTGGAACTCACTTATACCGAGGAAGAATTGAAGGCAAGCACCGATCGTTGTCTCGATTGCAGCAATTGCCGAGAATGTCATCAGTGCGTCAATATCTGTCCGGCCAATGCCATTGATTTCTCGCAGAAAAAAGAGGTCATAAAGACTTCAGCCAAATCGGTTATTGTTACCACAGGCTTTAAACTTTTTCCTCCCGAGGGAAAACCCGAATTCGGTTATACCAAATACCCCAACGTGATCGACTCCATGCAAATGGACCGTTTGATCGCACCAACCCGTCCTTACAATAATGTATTGAGACCAAGTGATGGCAAGTCTCCCGATAACATCGCTTATGTGTTATGTACAGGCTCCAGAGATTCTGCCATTGAAAACCGTTCGTGCAGTGTGGAATGTGGCAACAATCCCATCTGTTCTCAAATCTGCTGCATGTATTCCATCAAACAATCGCAGTTGCTGATGGGTGCCTTGCCCATGGCCGACATCACTATTTATTATATCGACATCAGGGCATTTGGTAAAG
>CAZNRQ010000552.1:0-2744 GCA_964574845.1 uncultured Bacteroidales bacterium | reverse complement strand
TCGTTGCCGGCATACCCAAAGAAATCGAACTTTTGACGAATGCCATCCTTCACGGTAGGAAATCCTGCAGAACAACCTATCACACCCGAAATGCCGCCTTTGGAAATAGCAATGGTGCTTGCCACGCGACTGCCACCGGAAAACCCGCAGGTATAGATGCGTTGCTTGTCGATATTAAAACGGGTCAACAGATCATCAAGCAAAATATCATAATGCTCGAAGTTGGCCTGCATAGCGATGCCGTTCTTCGACACATTAGACCCAACAATAATATAGCTGTATTTCTCTGCCTGTTCCTGCAACAATTCTACCGGCTTATAACCCGAGCCATGAGCATCGAAACAAATAATGAGTGGATATTTTTTATCAGCCACATAGGCCTTAGGCAAGTATATAGCGTAGGTGTGGGAAACATTTTTCACACAAGCAACAGATGAAATTACTTTGCCTTTTTCTAACTCGGGAATTTCCTTGTTTTTTGAAGAATGTGTTCCTGAACAGGAAATCAGAAGAATCCCTATTAAGAGGGGAATTTTAGTAAAAATGTTCTTCATGCTAGGTGTTTTTACAAAATTAGTGAAATGTAATTGCCTAAAGTGAAGTTTAATTTTTATTTTTGTTTAAAATAAGGAAATGAAGCTACGTTCGAACATTGCCAATTATATAACCAGCCTCAACCTGATCTGTGGAAGCGTTGCCATATACTACCTCTATCAGGGTGAATTTATGACAGCTGTTTACCTTATACTGTCGGCAGCAGTGTTCGATTTTGCCGATGGTTTTGTGGCGAGATTGCTTCATGTAAAATCGGCTCTTGGTGTGCAACTCGATTCGCTGGCCGATATGGTTTCCTTTGGACTGGCGCCTGGTGTGGCCATGTTTCAATTGCTGAAGATGAGTTTGGATGTGTGGAGTTTTCATTTACCTGAATTCACCCCGTTTATTGCCTTCTTGATACCGGTGTTTTCTGCATGGCGTCTGGCAAAGTTTAATATTGATGAAAGACAAACGGATCATTTTATAGGTCTGCCAACCCCTGCCAATGCATTGGTGATATTTTCCTTTCTCCCTATGGCCTGCCGCAGTTTCGAATCGCCTCTGCTACCCTTTGGCGACCTGATGTTTTATTTGGTTACTCATCCTTTTGTACTAATAGCGGCTACCATTTCCTTGTCCTATCTCTTGGTATCTAATGTTCCATTGATTGCAATGAAATTCAAATCGTTCGGATGGAAAGCAAACCGTATTCGATATATCTTTCTGATAACATCACTGATATTAATTTTATTATTTTACTTTGCCGCTATTCCATTTATCATAATTTTGTACATCGTTCTCTCATTAATTGATTTTTATAACCAAAGCAAACAGGAAAAACATGAAATTCAGAGCTGAAATTGACATCATGCCGCTAAAAGAGCTGCTCGATCCACAAGGTAAAGCTGTAACCTCAGGACTTAGAAACATAGGTATTCAGGAAATCGCAGATGTCAGGATAGGCAAACATATTGCCATTGAACTGGACGCAAAAGATGAAAAAACTGCCCAAACCCTCGTGGAAAAAGCATGTAAAGAACTTTTGGCCAATCCTATTATGGAGAGTTTTACGCTAATTTTGAAAAAAGTTTAGCAAAACAGGCATTTAGGAACAATTTTTGTCATTACTAACCAAATTATAATTTATTATGAAAAATCTATTAAAAGTCAGTGTGTTCATGATCGCCATGCTGGTAGGTATTACAGCTGCCAATGCACAAAAAGTTTACTCCTGTGAATATAAAAGCGATGCCAAAGTAAAAGTTTACGTTGCCGATTATAAAAGCGATGCCGATCTGGTGGTATACAAATGTTCGTATTCAAGCGACGCTTCAGGGAATGACGGATTGTGGTATTTCTGCAACTATAAAAGCGATGCTCAGGTTACTATTTACTTTTGCGACTATAAAAGCGATGCCGACCTGGTAATCTATTTTTCGGAATATAAAAGCGATGCCGGCTGGAAAAACACCAGCAAGAAACACCTGATGTATTAATTCGCAGCATTATTAGACTGTTAAGCGGCTCCTCTCAGAGCCGCTTTTTTTGTGCATCCACTATTATCAGAAACACATGTCTCGACCTATCCCACAATTCCCTGCATAAGAACAATTCATTACCTTTGTATTATAAAATCCTTTCATGTCCTCACCAAAAAAGATCAACAGTCAGCCTCTTCTCTTCAAGGGTGTTTCTATGCCCTTTGTCATCATTACCATGGAGGAGCTCAACCGGCTTTCGGGTGCCATTGCCGATCTGCCCCATCGCCATGATTACTATTCGGTGATATGGTCGCTGAATGCAACAGGCAGGCATATCATCGACTTTAAGGAATACGTCCTGCTGCCCAATCATATCTTTTTCGTCAGTCCCGAACAGGTGCACCAGGTGATCACCGATCCTGATCCTACAGGTTATGTCATTCTCTTCACTCCTGAGTTTTTGGAAAAGAACAGCATTCGCGACGATTTTATTTCAAACCTGAAGCTGTTCCGTTCCAGTGACGACACCCCGCCCTTGCCCCTAAACGAAAACATGTCGGCGGCCCTGCAGATGTTTGCCAAACAGATGTTGTCGGCTTTTGAAAGCCGCCACGAAATGTATCTGGAAACCATTGGCGCTTATCTGAAGCTCTTCCTGATAGAATGCAACGGACATTGCTCCCTGATTCCTGCCGAAAACACCCAGTCGGTGGAAGTGGGTCGCAA
>CAZNRQ010000551.1:1808-2752 GCA_964574845.1 uncultured Bacteroidales bacterium | reverse complement strand
CTATTATTCCAGCCGTATCCTATATTGATTTTATTTCTCTGGAGAAAAATGCGCTGATGATCATCACCGATTCGGGTGGGGTGCAGAAGGAAGCCTATTTCTTTGAAAAGAAATGCCTCATCATTCGCGAAGAAACTGAATGGGTAGAGTTGGTGGATCTGGGCATGGCGCGTGCCTGTGGTGTGGAAGAAGATAAGATCGTAAAAGCATTCGATAGCCTGAGCAAAAAGATTGACCTGCATTATCCCAAGATCTACGGCGACGGCAAAGCTGCCGAATTTATATTAAAGAAAATACTGGAACTCCATTGACCCTGTCGGGGATATGTATCCCCTTTTGAAAGGTCATGACATAAAAAAGAGAAGGCTGCATGAAACCATGCAGCCTTCTCTTTTTTATGTATCGTTTTTATGCTGAATTTTGAGCAAGCATAGATTCCGCCTCCCTTCTCCTAATATATATTATTCCATATCAGCATTTACCAATTTATATGGGACAAAAGTTTTTTCAGAAATGGTGTTAAAACGCAGGTAACGCCTCCACAATATGAGCCCCGAGTTATAATCGTTATGCCGTTTATAGATTTTTTAGGTGGTCTTAGCCTTTTTTCGGATCAATGCCTGTATAATAAGTATTATGCTAATGATAAGCAAGGGAGCACCCATCACCAAACCATCACCACCATCGCGGTTTAGAGCCGCAGATACATACATACCCAGTCCAAATAATCCCAGGAACCAAACAAAATAGATAATGCCTGAGATAAGTTTGCTTTTCCATGAATAGTAGAAACCTATCAGAAAAACGATAAACAGAAGTTTCACAATGATCTGCTCGGTATCCCATGGATCAAAGGGCATTTTATCGCTCACCGGGTTACCGGTTTCGCTGGGAATAAAACTGAAAATAAACAACCGGTACTGTAATAGATTCAACAGTAGCGG
>CAZNRQ010000551.1:0-1798 GCA_964574845.1 uncultured Bacteroidales bacterium | reverse complement strand
TGATCTGAATTGACCAGGAGAATTTCCTTTTTTTTCTAACTGGAGTTTCATTTGGGTTTTCCATAATTCGTTTTGATTGATTAATATGAATAAAATTATAAAACAAATTTACTATGGAAAAAGCATTGAAATATTGTGTTCTTGTAAAGATAAATCAGGTATGATTTGATATTTGTCAGTTCGACTTCACGAAACCCTGCAATTGGTCTGATTGATTTTTGCTGCTTTTATTAAAGAGAGAAGGCTGCATGAAACCATGCAGCCTTCTCTCTTATTATTAAATTAAATGTTACACTAAACCTTGAGCAAGCATAGCTTCGGCAACTTTTACAAAACCACCGATGTTAGCTCCGTTAACGTAGTTGATGTAACCTTCAGCATTTTTACCGTATTTTTCACAGGTTTTGTGAATGCTGATCATGATATTGTGGAGGCGTGTATCAACTTCTTCTCTGGTCCAGCTCAATCTCAGACTGTTCTGGCTCATTTCGAGACCTGAAGTGGCAACACCACCGGCGTTAGCTGCTTTACCAGGACCGTAAAGTATTTTCTTTTCGATGAATACTTCAACAGCTTCCGGAGTTGAAGGCATGTTAGCACCTTCTGATACGCAGTAGCAACCGTTAGAAACAAGAGTTTTTGCATCCTGCTCGTTAACTTCGTTCTGAGTAGCACTTGGAAGAGCGATATCGCATTTAACACCCCAAGGAGTTTTGCCTGCTACAAATTCGCAACCATATTTTGCTGCATAGTCAGCAATTCTGCCTCTCTTAACGTTCTTCAGTTCCATAACGTAAGCCAGTTTGTCAGCATCGATACCAGCGGGATCGTAGATATATCCGCTTGAATCTGATAAGGTAACAACTTTACCACCTAATTCGGTAGCTTTCTGAGTTGCATACTGTGCAACATTACCTGAACCTGAAACAACAACTGTCTTGCCTTTGAAATCCACACCGCGGGTCTTAAGCATTTCCTGAGCAAAATAAACCTGACCGTAACCTGTAGCTTCAGGACGGATCAAACTGCCACCCCACTCAAGTCCTTTACCGGTTAGAACACCTGTAAATTCATTGCGGATTCTTTTGTACTGACCAAACATAAAACCAATTTCACGTCCGCCAACACCGATATCACCAGCAGGAACATCAGTATCAGGACCGATATGACGTTGCAGCTCGAGCATGAATGATTGAGTGAATTTCATAACTTCATTGTCTGATTTTCCTTTAGGATCGAAATCGGAACCACCTTTACCACCGCCCATAGGCAATGTGGTTAAGCTGTTTTTGAAAACCTGCTCGAAAGCTAAGAATTTCAAAATACCAAGGTTTACGGTAGGATGGAAACGTAATCCACCTTTGTAAGGACCAATGGCGCTGTTCATTTCAATTCTGAAACCACGGTTAACAACGAATTCGCCTTTGTCATTCAACCAGGGAACGCGGAACATAAGAACTCTTTCCGGCTCAACGATTCTTTCCAAAATACCATTGTATTTAGGATTTTCTTCGATAAATGGAAGTAATGATTCTACAACTTCTTTTACAGCCTGATGAAATTCAGGTTCTGCAGGATTCTTGGCAATTACATTAGCCATGAATTTGTCTAATTTTTCTTGATAGTTACTCATATTGTTTTATTTTAAGTTAATTTGATTAAAACGGGACAAAGGTGGAGAATTATTTTTAATCCCAAAAGTTTTTTTTACGTTTTTTTTATCCATAAAACTCTATTTTTTAGTTACTTAATATACTGATAAGATTTTAGAAAACACTTACACTGCACTCAGAAGTAC
>CAZNRQ010000550.1:0-2762 GCA_964574845.1 uncultured Bacteroidales bacterium | reverse complement strand
ACGCTGCTTTATGGAAAACGAAGACATAAAAATGAAAAAAGAGGAGGAGCCCAAACCGGAGGAAACTCCTGAGGTGGTGTATACTCCTTTTGTGGTGCTGGAAGAGGAATATCAAACCCTGCTCACCCAAAAATATATGGACAGGAAACCTTATAAGGCTCCTAACCATAAGAAGATCTATGCTTTTATTCCGGGAACCATCAGGAAAGTGTTTGTGAAAGAAGGCGATAAGGTGAAAAAAGGCGATAAGCTTTTGATACTCGAAGCCATGAAAATGAATAACGAACTCACCACTCAGATGAACGGAAAGGTGAAAAAGATATATTGCAAAACCGGCGAAATGGTTACCAAAAGCCAGTTGTTGGTAGAGATTGGGTAGGAAGAGGGAAAACCGGAGATCAAAGTAGGGGCGTATTGCATACGCCCTATTAACAAAACAATAAAATATGAAGGGGTGTATAGCATACGCCCTTTTTGTTTATTAGTCGAAAATTCTGGGGTCAGAAGGAATAAATACAGAATTTAGTTTTGGTGATGAGGGCCAGCTTTTGGTTTAGTATGGCTGTGCCAACTATGCCTTCGGCGGAGGCGGGTAGTTGCAGGACGTTTTCTTCGTAGGTGTTTATGTCGAGGGTTTTGAGGTTGAGGCCATCCTGATAAATTATTTTACCGTTGAAGATTTGAAAAGAAGTAATGTTCTTCACGGGGATGGTCTTGAGGTAGGTTCCGTAGCGGTCGAAAATAAAGATGCCGTATTGAGGGTCGTTCAGATAGACTGTGTTGTCGTACTCGAGCATGAAATCGGGGCGGAACTCATGACCAATGAGGTCGCTGATGCTGCCTCCGGACTGAGACAATTGCAGGTTGTTGTCGAATCGAATGATCTGGTTCGACAGGGGGTCGAATATCCAGAAACCGCTTTTGTAAGAGGCCGCCACCAGTGATGCGCTGGAATAGCCTAGATCGGACAGAGCCACCGGAGTGTTGCGTATGTTTAGTTTGTTGTCGAGAAACTTGATCTTGCCGAAATCGGCGTTGAAAATAATGATCTTGAGCGTATCGGAAACGTCTATGCCCGAGATGAGGCCGTCGCTAAGTTCGGTGTAGGAACAAAGGAAATTGCCTTCGGAATCGTATTTTTTCAGGCTGCTTTTTTCGAGTATATAGATGTTGCCCAAATTGTCGCTGACGATGCGATTGCCTGTGGTGTCGATACATTTCAGCAGTTTATAGGAGGTATTTTGCGAAAAGCCAAAGAGAGAAACGAGAACAACCAGAATAATGCTTAACAGGAGCTTTTTCATGAATGGGAGCTTAATGATAATATTTCCTCAACAAATTTGCGGTCGTTGGCCAAGCGTGGCACCTTATGCTGTCCGCCCAGTTTTCCTTTTTGTTTGAGCCATCGGTAGAAGGTTCCCTGCTCCAATACACGGATGAGGGGTGGACTTAAGATCATATCGTGATAGCGTTTGGCTTCGTAATCGGAATTTAACGACTTCAGTGCATTATCAAAAACCTCTCCGAAATATTCTATGCTTTCGGGCGGCCTGGCAAACTCAATGAGCCATTCGTGGGCGCCGGAGGCTTTGCCCGTGTAAAAGACAGGGGCGCCGGTGTATTCCGATACTATGGCCCCGGTTTTCTTACAACTGATCTCGAGGGCGCGGTCGGCATTGTCGACCATCAGCTCTTCGCCAAAAGCGTTGATGAAACTGCGGGTTCGTCCCGTAATTTTGATGCGGTAGGGATTCAGGGAGGTGAACTTAATGGTATCGCCAATACGATAGCGCCACAGTCCGGCATTGGTAGAGATGATGAGGGCGTAATTTTTACCCAGCTGCACCTCGTCGAGGGACAGGGTCATAGGTTGGGGCGAATCGAGGAGTTCGACGGGGAGAAATTCGTAGTAGATGCCGTAGTCGAGCATGAGCAACATATCATCGGCATGGTTGCGGTCCTGTATGCCGAAAAATCCCTCAGACGCATTATAGGTCTGCAGATAATTCAGTCCCCTTGGGCCAATGATGTCTTTGAACTGGTCGACATAAGGAATAAAGCTGATGCCTCCGTGAATAAATACCTCGAGATTGGGCCATACTTCGCGGATATTGTCTTTGCCGGTGAGGTCGAGAATGCGTTTCAATAAAAGCAGTGTCCAGGAAGGAACCCCCGAAAGGCTGGTGACCTCTTCTTTGGAAGTGATGCGGGCAATTTGTTCCAATTTGCTTTCCCATTCGTTCATCAAGGCCACGGAAAGGTCGGGGGTACGAATAAACTGTGCCCAGAAAGGCATATTCTGTATGAGAATGGCCGAAAGGTCGCCATGAAACGAACGGGCATCGAACTCGTTTACTGTATGGCTGCCACCCAGGGTAAGCCCCTTGCCGTTGAATATTTTGGTATCGGGATTGTTGTTGCAATAGAGGGTAAGCACATCCTTGCCACCCTTGAAATGACATTCTTCTATAGAATCTTCGCTAACGGGAATGAATTTGCTTTTGTCGGCGGTGGTCCCTGATGACTTGGCAAACCAGGTGATCTCCTGTGGCCACAGTACGTTTTGCTCGCCTTTGCGGGTGCGGTCGATAAAGGGTTTCAGTTCGTCGTAGTTGCTGATAGGCACCCTCTCTTTGTATTGCGAAGGTTTGCTAATGGAATTGTAACCGTATTTTTCGCCCCACACGGTATTCTTAGCCGAGGAAATGAGCCACTGAAAACAATCGTTCTGAATTTCCGAAGGGTATTTCATGAACAACTCA
>CAZNRQ010000549.1:0-2766 GCA_964574845.1 uncultured Bacteroidales bacterium | reverse complement strand
CTACCTTTGTCCGGAAAACAAAAAAACGAAGATTATGAAAAAAATCTATGCTTTAATTGCATTAGTATTATTAGTAATGTCGGGCAGTATGGCCAAGGCCCAATGTCCTAATTGTGTTATAGGGGCCTGTACCTCAAGTCCGGCACAGCCCACCATTTGTCCGGCAGTGATGCCCGACGGCGTGGCCATGCAGGCTTACAACCAGGATGTGTCATTCTATCTGCCTCATAACTTTATTGATCAGGGAACCGGCTACAATGTCGATCTCGACCAGCTCGATGTGCTGAATGTGGTAGGTTTGCCTTTCGGACTCAGTTTTCAGACCAATGCTTCGCCTTCCAATATCTATTACCCCACCAGCAATCCTCCCACATCGGAATATGGCTGCGGAAAGATATGCGGTACGCCTTTGATGGCCGGCAGCTATACCATAACCGTATTTGTTTTGGCACATGTAACCGTCAATAGCCTGGGTGGCATCACTTCCACCTCCAATTCATCCTTCGATATTCCTATAACCATATTGCCTGCCGTGATAGCCAATAATGGTTTCACCATTCTGAATCCATACGGATGTGCTCCGCTGACCACGGGTTTCACAGCCAATCATCACAGCAACGGCAACCCCAATTATCATTACAACTGGAACTTCGGCAACGGAAACCTCAGCGTACAGGAAACTCCGGTGGCACAAACTTATAATACCCCCGGCAACTATATCGTAAGTCTTCAAACACAAATTGATACTTTGCCCTATTATTTATCGGGCTTCATCATTAATGCAGCACCCGATTGCAACGATTCTCCCTGGAGTGCCCCTGATTATTACTTCGTTCTGAAACTGGGTGGCAACACCATTTATTCTTCACCTTATATCGACAACACCAATGCTCCCGTGACGTTTTCTTTTTCTCCCATACAATTGTCAAATGCCACTTATACCATAGAAACCTGGGATTACGACAGCGGACTGGCCGGAGGCGACGATCATTGCGGCGATTTCACATTCCCGGGCAATACCGCCGGAACCTATACCCTGACCAGTGGCAATGTTGTGGTAACATATACCGTTACTCACCCCATAGTTAACTACACGGATGTGGATACCATAAAGGTTTATCAAAGCCCGACAGTGAGCCCACTGACCGTGGCACCCAACGATTCGGTATGTAATAAAGATACTGTTTTCCTTACGGTGACGGCCACCAATGGCAACATTTACCAATGGTATAACGATACCAATGCCATAAACAATGCCAACACGGCTACTTATGCTGCAACCTCCAGCGGAAAATATCTTTGCGAAGTTTCCAATGCCAACGGCTGCCGCAAAAATTCGAACATGCGACAGATTACGGTAATCGACAATCCTTCCAAACCGGGCACCTGGATCACAGGATATACCCTCAACACCAACGCTACCGATGTGGATCTGCAATGGTATTTCGAAGGCAATCTCATACCCAATGCTACCAGTTCTTCCTATGCATTTACCCAGACAGGGCATTATTTTGTAATTGCCAGCAACTTCTTCGGATGTGCCACTTCTTCCGATACCGTACTTGCCACTTACACCTTTGGTATTGACGAAAACTCCGGTATCAGCGGATTACAGATATTCCCGAATCCAAACGACGGCAAATTCCATCTCAACCTGAACAGCGATTACCAAAACTCAGTAATACTTCACATCAATGATATGATGGGCAGGGAAGTTTTCAATCGTTCGTTTATCACCCTGAGTGGGAAAATATCCGAAGATATCGACCTGAGCAATCTGCCTAACGGCATCTACATGGTCGAAATTGAGGCCGGTACCTACAAACTCAATAGCAAGATAGTAATACAATAATGTTTTTTAAGGATGAGAAAGTGCCATGGGTGACCATGGCACTTTTTGTTTGACCTAGTTTCCTCTGAAAAAAGGCAGATGCCGCAGAGCGTCGAACAGAACATACATTTCGGCAGCCTCGTCGAATTCGTATGCTTTGAGTTCCTGATCGTGGAACTTCACATGAACCATGGTGAAATCGGGTAAGAAATAAGCCGATACCTTTTCGTTCTGATAAACGAACCTATCGTTTTCCAGGGTCAGGGTGCTGAAGTCATAAAAGGTCTTTTTAACCAGAATGGTCTTGTCGTCTTTGATATTAAAGAAGTATCCGCCTTCTCCGTCTTTGAATTTCGAGATATTGATGAAGAAGCGGGGTTTGTCTTTGAAGGGTTTGCCCGAAGTAGGGCAAAAGGTGGTGCAGTTGCCACATTCGTTGCAGAAGTCGGCAATATTCAATACCTGATATTCCTGCTTTATGTGCATATCGTTGCCGTCTTCAAATATGATCTCATTTCCAGCAGAGAGCACAGCTTTTTGCAACAAAAGGGTCTGAGGTTTCACATGGTAAGAAAAGTTAGCACGGTTAGGACAAACCGTGACACAGATATTGCAAAGCTCGTCGCAATGAATGCAGCGCGAAGCTTCCTGAATGGCTTCCTCGCGGTTTAAGCCACGCTGGGGTTGCTCATCCGATGAAATGTTGCTATCGGCCTGGTGTAAATTCACCTTACGGAATTCCCTTTTCGAGCGTAGGGTCATCAGTTCGTTGAATTCGTGTTTTTTCGGTTTCTCAGGAGTCAGGTCATAATCCTGAATAGAGGCTTTGATGATCTCAGCCGCTGATTTGCGTCCGTCGGCAATGGCTTTTATCACATTGGAAGCGCCGCGCAGGGCATCGCCTCCGAAGAATATATTGGGATGCTGTGTTTGGT
>CAZNRQ010000548.1:0-2770 GCA_964574845.1 uncultured Bacteroidales bacterium | reverse complement strand
ATGGGTATGGTAGTTGGTAAGTATCATTGGTGGGTGCAAATGTAAGAAGAAGTCGCAATTTGGAAGAGATATTTTCCCGCAGATTACGCGGATTTACGCAGAATGGAAATATTAGACAGATTAGGTGGGCAGGGATTGGGTTGCGGTAAATCCGCGCGTGAGGGGTTTCTTTTAAAAGATCATGATAAATTTTTTTCCGCTGGCAGAATAAATGCTATGGTCAACATAATCACCAGCATTTGGAAAAATAAATGTCTTCATTTCCTTTCTGGGTATAGTTTTTCTCATCAGATCAATTTCGGAACTGATGTCAAATTCTTTAATTAAAATACCGTTTTCAAACTCCAGTTCAAAAGTCGTTTTAGTTAGCCATGACGTCTGAAAATCATCAGGTCTGCCAACCTTCCTGCTATACTCATTGGATATTAATATCGAACCGTTGTATTCAATTTTGTGATTAATATTGTTATATGAAGCAGCAAAATCGGAGGTAATATCATCGTCAAACTCCGGTTTTACGCCATAAACCTCTATAGGATTCTTTTTGGTATTATCCCCGAAATAATTCCCCAAACTCACGCCGCTAATCCTACATGGAGAATTACATTCAATTTTTTTTATCAATAAGGTATTATCCCGTACAATTAATGTGCAGCGATAGCCTCTATGACAACCGCTTGAAAGACGTACACGATGTTCAGATGTATTACCCTTATCGCCCTCAGCCGGAATTCCGAGTTTAATCGCATCTTCTGTAATAAATTGAATATCATCGGTTAATCCGCTTAAACTATAATATTCTTCTTTATAAATCACACTATTATACAATTGTTCGGTCATAAGCTTTTATTAATTGTTTCTTTGCACTTAAGACACTTCTTGCAATAGGTCTTAACTGAAATCAAAAGTAGAAAAGAATGGAATGTCTGCGACATTTTAATAGAGAAACAGCAATATTTTCTAATAATTTTCTTTTTAAGGTATATTATTAATTGACGAAGTTTTGAATTGAATAAAGACGAATTGAATAATTGTGTTTAAATTTGTTCGAAATAGGACGTTATTCCAATTAATAAACAAGACGTATTCAACAAATAATCTAAATTAAATAGGAAAAAATGAAAGAAATAACTGTGAATGAAGTACCAGATAATAATGGCAAAAAAATAGAAGTCATCGCCAACGGTAAATGTATGACTGGATTTATAAATGGCTTTACTTGTTCAACGCCTGATTCATATATTAAAACAGGCACTTGTAATTCCTTTACAATTATTACTGAAGATAATTCTAAAGTTGAAATATTTGCAATGTGGAACCCAAAGATTATTCTGTTGTGAATCACTCCTTAATCCCTTTTCAAAACCACAGCCTGGTTAAAGTGGGTAATATCTTAAAAATTATCGACAAATTACTTGCAAACGGACAAGTTTTAGTGCTGTTTTTAAAAGTACAAATCAGTATATTAGGCAATAAAGATTTTGTAACTGCAAACACATGCTTTTGGATTAATAACAACTACAATTTACTGTAAAAATGAATTTTAAAGATTATGGTATAATTGAATGGTTTAACGATTCGAAGGATTTTGGGGTTGTGAAAACGACTCATCATGGCGACGTTTTTATCCACATTAAGGACATTAATGGCACACCAAACTTCAGAAATTATATACTAATTGAAGAGGTAATTTGGAATAGTAGCATGAATCGGTATGAGGGGAAAAATGCAACTTTTTGGGATAATGATATTAACCACCTTTGTGAAATAATATTTCAGAATTGGTTATCCAACAAACCTTTGGAATTTAATGCAGATATTAAATGGATAATTCAAAATGGGACATCTAGCATAATAAGCAAAATAATTGAAGTTAATTACTCATTCTGGTGTAAAAACGTTGAATTTATTAATTTTATCAGAGAATTTACTCCTTCGCATGATATATTTACTGCAAAAACCAATAATTATGAAAAACATTCTGAGAGAATAACTAGACTAAACAATATACTTAAAGCACATAAAGAATCAGATGAAACAAGCTCAATCATTGCAAGTTTTATTTATAAAGTTTGGACGTCACAAAAATCAAAAGAGTTTGATGAAAACTTAAAATGGTTAATCAAAAATGGACAAGTTGGCATCTTAAATAAAATCATATGCCAAGATAGACAAAAGTGGTTAATAAATGAAGAGTTTATTAATTACATTAAAAGGACAAATTTTTCTAGCAATGAGTTTAAAGAAAATTTCTTATCCGAAGTTTGTATGTTCGCTTCTGATTTTAAATATAATGAGACTGTTAAATGGGTATTTGAAAATGCAAGGCCCGATAAAATAATAAAAATATTGACTAATAAACTAGGGTACACCCTAGAAATTGTTGAAAAAATTTATGCAGCATTTTTTCCTGAAGATAATATAAAGTATTATCAGGAAAAGACTCAATATACTGAATGGAGTTACGACTTTAGAATTGATTATATAATTCAAAATGAATCCTCTAAATTTGACTTGTTTTCTAAATTATTTATTAAGGAATTAGAAGCATCTGAAAAATCCTTAATCAAAAGAATAATCAAAAAAAAAGAAGCTCATGCAGCTACAGATTTAGCAAATTTTGTCTTTTGTCCTGCTAGCTATGCGCTAAATAAAACATTTTATATCGACATCCAGGAGAATGAAAACATTTTTATTGGTACTCGTGAACATGAAAGGCAACGTTTATTAAGTCTTTCGGATTATAAAGGGATAGAAGAAAATACTTACC
>CAZNRQ010000547.1:0-2779 GCA_964574845.1 uncultured Bacteroidales bacterium | reverse complement strand
CAAATCCCACTATGGGAATTTGTTTGGGGTAATAGTCGTGGGTCAAAGGATGGGGAAAAAGAACCAGCAGAATGTATTTGCCCCAGGTGAGAAATATGGTAGCTAATTTTTCAGGTAAGGCGACACCCACAAAGGGATTGTTCAAAAGTTCCTTACTTTCGACGCTTACCGAACCAAACCCCAGGGCATTGAAGCGAAGCAGAAAATAGATAATCAACGCTGATGCCAGGGGAAGAAAAGCCAACAGATGCTTTTTGAGACTTTCTTTTTGTAAGAAGAAAACAGTCAAAGGTATCAATGCCAAAAAAGTGATGGAGTTTTCTTTCGACAACAATGCCAGCGAAAATGTGATGAAAGCATAAAGTAAGAGCAACAGCTTTTCCTTCTGAATATAGCGAAGCACAAAGTAAAGCGTGCCCAGCGATAACAACAGACTGAGTATTTCGTCGCGGCCTTTGATGTTGGCAACCACTTCGGTGTGCAAAGGGTGGCAGGTGAACAATATTGCCGCCAAAAAAGGCAGCGACAGATACCATTTTTTGTTCTCGTATTTCTCAAAAATGATCTTCAATACTTTGAGCAATAGCAGGCACAAGAGGCTGTAAAGAATAATGTTGAAAAAGTGTCCTATAAAAGGATTCAGGCCGAACAACTGGTATTCAATGGCAAACATGACCTGAGAGAGAGGCCTGTACCTGCCACCTGGTAAGAGTACTTTCACTTGTTCGCCGTAGACTCCATAAAAAGCATCTGTCGAAAAGATCTCTTTGATGCCGGAGAAACCTTTTTTGGTGATCTTATTGTCCATGATGAACAGTCCGTCGTCCAGCGCATAGCTAAAAAATAAGGTGTTGATGTAGATCAGCACACTAAGGATGAGTAGGCTGAGATATTGCAGTTGGGTGGCTGAAAGCTTTGGCTTTTTGTTTTCTTTTTTTTGTGATTGCTGAACTGAAATGTTCTTTCCGCCTGTTTTTGTTTTGGTCTTCTGACTTTGCATCATTCGAAAATTATTCAAAATCGGTGTAGAGTAAATATTTCTTTCTGATCTTCTTAAAATTATCAATATCGGGTTGCCAGCTCTTGCGGATGTCATCTTCACTCATTCCACTAATTATTTGTTGTTTTAGTTTGGCAGTGCCTGCCAGTTTATCGAAAGTCGGTCCGAAATATTCCGTTTTATCTTTCAATACCTTGTAAAGTTCTATCACGGGGAAGAGATATAGTTTGCCCAGACCTTTGATGTACTCACCGGCATAAACATGAAAATTGTAACCATTGCATTTTATCCCTTCGTAAGGCGGATTTTTCGACATGCCCTCTATGCTTTTCGGGGTAAAGGAGAATCCCGTACTGTCGAGTTTGGGATGACCGATATACTCGAAAGGAGCTTCCGTTCCGCGGCCCACGCTCACGCAAGTGCCTTCCAAAAGACAAAAAGAAGGATAGAGATACACCGATTCCATGGTGGGAAGGTTGGGCGATGGTTTGATGGGCAACTGATAGAAGTAGGTGTGATTGTAGTTCAACACAGGGACATACTTCAACTGGCACTGAACTCCGTTTTTCAACCATTTTTCGCCATTGATCATGCAGGCAAATTCAGCTATGGTCATACCGTGAACAATGGGAACGGGATGCATGCCAACGAAGGAAGTAAATTCCTTTTCCAATACCGGGCCATCCACATAATATCCGTTGGGATTGGGACGGTCGAGCACAATAAAGAGTTTGTTGTTCTCGGCGCAAGCCTCCATCACGTAATGCATGGTAGAAATGTAGGTATAGAAACGGGCTCCAACATCCTGAATGTCGAATATGACCACGTCCACATCCGAAAGATCTTCGGCACGGGGTTTCTTGTTCTTTCCGTAAAGCGAGATCACCGGGAGTTTGGTTTTTTCGTCGGTGTAGTTTCCCACAACTTCGCCGGCATCGGCTTTTCCACGGAAGCCATGTTCGGGACAAAACACCTTTTTGATGGCGAAACCCGCATGCTGCAATGAATCGACCAGATGGACCTTCTTTATGGTGGAAGTATGATTGGCAACAATGGCAATATTTTTACCTTTGAGCCAGGGATAATAGAGTTCGGTGCGTTCGGAGCCTGTTTTAATGTTTTCGGGCCCCACATCCTTTCCATTGAACTGAATTACCTTGGTTTGCCCTGCACAAAACTGCGCAGAAAAGCCGAGTAAAAAAAGCCCTGACAACAAGCTGATAAACCGCATAATATCGGATAAATTAAATACTTTTGCAAAATAAACCATTTTTTCCGCTTGAAGACTGAATTTTTTATTGCGAAGAGCATAATTTCGAAAAACAAGGCCAACTTTTCCAGGCCCATCATACGCATTGCTGTTTTGAGCATTGCTTTGGGCGTGGCAGTGATGATCATGGCGGTGTTCATAGTCACAGGTTTTCAAACAGAGATCAGAAATAAGGTGATAGGCTTCGGGGCTCACATTCAGATATCGAACTACAACGACAACAATTCCATGGAGTCGTCGCCCATCAGTATCAAACAGCCTTTCTACCCTTCGTTCAACCAAAGGCCGGGCATCAAACACATTCAGGTGTTTGCTACCAAGGCGGGCATCATCAAAACGGATGAAGACATTGAGGGCATTGTGATGAAGGGCGTGGGAAGCGATTACGACTGGAGTTTTTTTAACGATAAGCTGGTGAAAGGAAAGACTTTCAAAGTGAGCGATACCGGCAAAACCAATGATGTGCTGATATCGCAGGCCATTGCCAACAAACTCAAACTGGATACGGG
>CAZNRQ010000546.1:0-2781 GCA_964574845.1 uncultured Bacteroidales bacterium | reverse complement strand
ATGGAGACCAGATACCATTAAAAACGGGAAATTTAATTGAAAAAAAATGAAAAAAACATTATTCTTTTCGGTTGTATTTGTATTGTTTTCGCTGATTGGCAAAAGTCAGGATATAATTGTTAAAAAATCGGGTGATGAAATACAGGCAAAAGTAACGGACATAGAGATCGAGACCGTTAAATATAAAATGTTCAATAATAAATCGGGCCCAACCTATACCATACTGAAATCAGATATATTCATGATCAAATATGAAAATGGGACAAAGGATGTTTTTGCGGGAAACGTAGCCGAAAAACCAAGTAAGGCAGATACAGTAATACCCAATATCGTTTCTGAAAAACAAAATATTCCTGTAGTCTCAAGATATTGTAAAGGATCGGTTCAAGTATATTCCGATTTACCGGGTCTAGTTATTTATCTTGACGACCAGTTGCAAACATGGACTGTTACCATGAAAATTGATTCGATTCCTACAGGTTCGCACTTCTTAAAAATAACCAAAGATGATATTTCTATTTACAGCGAATTGATCACTATAAATCCTAATATTGTAACAACAGTGCTTATCAAAAACGACGCTGAATTACAGAATAAATTGCTTGCCGGCATGAGCGATCAGATTCAGAAGTACAAAGAAACCCGTCTGGATGTTTTACAGAGTACCCAATATGTCACTACTACTGAATCCAAAACGAACAGCGATTATTATCCCGGCTTTTTCTCCGTGTTAGGAGAATCGGCCACTAATACAGTTGCAACTACTCAAGCAAATACCAGTTGGTTTATAACACAGGGTGGAAGTAAAAAAATTGGTGAAAGTGAATTTGCATCTATTACCAATTATCAAACTTATTATGATAAAATCAAAGCGCAGAAAAGACATAATAGAAATAATCTCATAACAGGATTGTCAGTAATGGCAGGAAGTGTTGGAGTTATTCTTGCCGGAGTTGCCACTACTCCAGTACCTTATGATGAAAAGAAACTAGTGGTGCCTGTTATTTTATACACACTTGGAGGTGTCTGCTTTATTGGAGGAGGGTTTGCTACAAAAGGAGATCATGATGATGTGTTAAATAAAGAAGAAGTAATCAAGGTTATTTACGCGTATAATAAAGACTTAAAAAAGAAATTGGGATTGCCTGAGAATTTTGAAACCAAATAAGGTGGAAAGCAGTTATTACCTTCTGAATATATAATCGTAATTTTTGGACACAATTATAAATACAAAAATATGAAACAGCAACTTTATCTGGCCACCCTTGTGACAATATTAATGGCTCTATGTCACAGTGCTTTTTCTCAGGACATTATTGTGTTGCAAAATGGTAATGAAATTAAAGCCAGCGTTAGTGATATTGGGCTTGATGCCATAAAATACAAAAAATTTGAAAACCTTTCAGGACCTCTTTATACCATGAAGAAGTCAGAGGTGTTTATGATCAAGTATGTTAATGGCACCAAAGATGTATTCGGCATTAAGGCCGAAACTCCTAAAGTAGAGATTAAGACTGAAACACCTAAAGCAGAAACTAAAACCGAAACGGTGGTAGTTCAAAATCAGCAAACAGTGGTTTCCGGGACTACAACCGCTGTTTTAACTGATACCAGAGACGGTAAAACTTATAAAACCATTGTATTAGGTGAGCATACATGGATGGCCCAAAACCTTGCCTATAAAGTCGGAAGCGGTTGCTGGGCCTATGATGATAACGAAGCCAATGTGGCAACATATGGTTATTTGTATAACTGGGAAACATCAAAAAATGTATGTCCTATGGGGTGGCATCTGCCCAATGAAGCAGAATTGCGGATTTTGGCAGGAAATTTCGGTGGCGAATATCATTCCCCTCCCAAAAAAGGATCTACCGGTAGCGAAAAAACTGCAGGAATTAAAATGAAATCCTCCACTGGTTGGGAAAAAGAGGGAAATGGTATTGATGAAAAAGGATTTACGGGCCTGCCTGCAGGCATTCGAATGGGGAATAATAGCTATAAACAGATAGGGATTCATGGTTATTGGTGGAGTTCAACCGAAGATTATGGCTATAACGCTGATATGATAACCGCCTATGCGCTTAGCTTGGGTAGTTCATTTAAGGTAGTTGACCTGACCTGTCTTTATATTAAAACATGGGGTTTATCTGTTCGCTGCATGAAAGATTATTTGAGATAATCTTACTTCTGTTTATTGAGAATGAAATTGCTTGCAAATATCCAAAAACTATGATATCAATAATTTAAATAAATAAAATTATGAAAAAAATAATCTTTACAATTTTACTTTCACTATTCGCTACAAGCTTATCCTGGTCGCAGGTAGTAAGCAGTAATTCGGATGTTACAAAAAAAGGTAATAAGGTATTTCTCGAATTTAGCGATGCTGCATCTCTTGAAATTCAACCTTATTTAATTGAATCGTTAAACAAATGGGGATATTGGGATATTGTTACCACTAAAGCCGAGGCTCAATTTGTCATTGCCTATGTTGCTGAGTCCTATGCAGGAGAATTTTCTGTAGCTAATGAATTCATTACACGCTATGGGCATATTGTTATAAAAACTTTAGACGGTCAGGAACTTCAAAGATCAAAAAAAATGAAAGGAAACCCTGCGGCTTATAATGGTTACAAGGGTATAAAAGATTTGGCGAACAAAATTGTAAAAAAATATTTGATGGTGGGGTTTAAATAGTCGCTTATTAAAAACCAATAGCTGATCCAGTAGTTTAGTCCTACTTGTGGGGAATAGCGTTTCCTATACTGCAACAATTAATGC
>CAZNRQ010000545.1:0-2782 GCA_964574845.1 uncultured Bacteroidales bacterium | reverse complement strand
GTAAGAACAGTAAACAATACTTTGTCAACACCAAAAACCTGTCATACGAGTTGGAAGTGATAGATGCCGAAAGCCGTTACCTGAAAAACAAGAACAAAGGCGCTTTCGATCTTTCCGAAAACACCATAGTTTCGCCCATGCCCGGCAAGGTAGTTAAAGTTCTCGTCAGCGTTGGCGATGAGGTTCAGCAGGGACAAACAGTAATAATTGTATCAGCCATGAAAATGGAAAGCGAATACAAAGTAAGTAAAGACGGAGTGGTAAAAGAAGTGCTCGTCAGCGATGGCGATACCGTCGATGGCAACCAGACTTTAATAGTAATTGAGTAATGAATTAATAATACACATGAGCCGGGAGCCAAAAGCCATGTCCCTTCTTCGGACTTCGGACTTCGGTCTTCTGACTTCCTAAAATAATCAAACAATGACCGGACAAGAAAAGAAATACCAAAAATACGAAGACCTGAAGAATGCCGCCGAAATGGGCGGAGGAAAAGACCGCATAGAAAAACATCATGAGGCTGGCAAAAAGACAGCCCGCGAGCGCATCACTGCCCTGCTCGATCCCGACTCATTCGTGGAACTCGACAAACTGGTCACCCACCGTTCCACCGATTTCGGCATGGAGAAAAAGAAATTCCTGGGCGATGGTGTGGTTTCAGGCTATGGCAAGATCGATGGCAAACTGGTTTATGTATATGCCCAGGATTTCACCGTTTTCGGTGGTACCCTGAGCCGTGCCAATGCCGACAAAATAGTGAAAGTACAACAGATGGCTATGCAAAACGGTGCACCCATCATTGGCCTCAACGATTCGGGCGGAGCCCGTATACAGGAAGGCGTACAAAGTCTGGCCGGCTATGCCGATCTGTTTTATCTGAATGTAATGGGTTCCGGGGTAATCCCTCAGATATCAGCCATTCTGGGTCCTTGTGCCGGTGGTGCGGTTTATTCACCTGCCATTACCGATTTTATTCTGATGGTGAAAGACACCAGCTACATGTTTATTACGGGGCCGGATGTAATCAAGGCGGTTACCCACGAAGATGTTACCAAAGAAGAATTGGGCGGTGCCATGGCTCACAACTCCAAGAGCGGTGTGGCACACTTTGTGGCCGAAGACGACGACCATGCCATGATGACCCTGCGCGAACTCATGAGCTTCCTCCCTTCCAACAACATGGAAGATCCTCCTGTGAAACCCTGCACGGATAACATTCGCCGCGAAGACGAAAAGCTTCAGACCCTGGTACCCGATGATCCCAACAAACCCTACGACATGAAGGAAATCATTCTGAGCATTGCCGACGACCACAACTTTTTCGAGGTACAGCAATATTACGCACAGAATATGCTTATCGGTTTTGCCCGTCTGGCTGGTAATCCTGTGGGTATAGTAGCCAACCAGCCTGCATTTCTGGCCGGAGTACTCGATATCAATTCATCAGTAAAAGCAGCTCGTTTTGTTCGCTTCTGCGATGCCTTTAACATTCCTTTGGTTACATTCGTGGATGTCCCTGGTTTTATGCCCGGCACCAACCAGGAATTTGGCGGAATCATAAAACATGGAGCCAAACTGCTGTATGCTTTTGCTGAAGCCACCGTACCCAAGATCACGGTTATTACCCGCAAGGCTTATGGTGGTGCTTACGATGTGATGTCGAGCAAGCATATAGGCGGTGATATCAACTATGCTTACCCTGCCGCAGAGATAGCTGTTATGGGTGCCGAAGGAGCCGTAAATATTATCCAAAGGGAAATTACCGATCCTGATGAGAAACAAAAAGCCATAGAAGACTACAGAGACACCTTCTCTAATCCTTATAAAGCAGCTGAACTGGGCTATATCGACGAGATCATCTATCCGAAACAAACCCGCTTCAAACTGATACAGGCGCTGGAAATGACCCAAAACAAGAGCAAGGTGAACCCTCCCAAAAAACACGGAAATATTCCGTTATAAGATGTTACAGGGTTCTTTGATGAGTTTTGTCAATTATAACTTTTTTTCGTTTGATACTTAATTATTATTACTAAATTTACTAGCTGAAAATATCAGGAGTAAAACGCTCAGGATGTGATCAAACAACAAACAAATTATTAACTTTATCCTGAAAAATTAAAAATCATGTCTGCAAAAAAAATCCTTTTGGTCGACGACGACCGCGACTTCATCTCTGCAATTGCTTCCATACTTTCTGCCCAAGGTTATGAAACCAAAATAGCCAACAGCGGAATAGAAGGTTACGAAATGGCACAGAATTTCATGCCGGATCTTTTCATCCTTGATGTAAATATGGAAACCAAGAGCGCAGGCTTCGAACTCAACAAAAGTTTAAGACTAAATATTAATTTCAAAACCACTCCTATCATCATGCTTACCGGTGTGGAAACCATGGCAGCAAGCAACCAGATAGTGGACATGTACAACGAGATGTCGGGCATGGAAGGTTTCAATGCCAACAAAGTAATCAAAATTCAAAACCCTGATGGCACTGTGGCCGTTGACTATGTGAACGACTCAGGACAAACATACTTCTTACTGTTGGATAGCTTCATCGGAAAACCCGTTGATACAGAAGTTTTGTTAAAAGAGATCAGCAGATTCCTGTAAGAAGGATACTGTACTGAAAAAGAAAAAGGCCGCATGAAATATTTCATGCGGCCTTTTTTATTTATGTTTAATTCCCCTTAGAAGGAATGATCATCAGTAATATAGTCGTACATTTCCTGAGCATTATTATTATAAGGGTCAAGTTCCAGAACCTTCTTGAATTCCTCTC
>CAZNRQ010000544.1:0-2782 GCA_964574845.1 uncultured Bacteroidales bacterium | reverse complement strand
TTGGTGGACCAGTTTGCTGCGGAATAGGTGGTCTACTTTGCGCGGAATATCCAGTAAGGAATAGCGGGCATCAAATGCGGTTCCTACCCTGCTGTCGTAATCAAACGAATAGGTGAAATCGATGTGGTTGAAAAACATTTTGTGATCTATCTCTTTATAGGTCTTGGTGATGTTGAGGTTGATATTCGACAACTTATCCGTAGGGAAGAGGGGAATAAAAGGAGTTACCTGGCAGTTTCGGCATTCGAAAGTGGTCTTGATCAAATGTTTTTTCTGAGGGTCTATCCATAGTTGGCCGGTAAAACCCATACCGCTAGAATCCTTAGGATTGTAGCGTATCACGTAAATGGAGTCGGTATTGTTTTCGAGGTATTTCTTTTGAAGTTCGAGCCAGAACTTCTTTTTCATTTTCGATTTGGAAAGCATCAGCGGACTTTGGGGGAAATAATCACTTTCGGCAAACAATTCGTTCATCACAATGGCTCTGGAACTTTCCAGGGAATTGAAAAAGGTGTTGCCCATTTTTTTTAAGGCAAAGCGGCCGGTTTTCAGCTCCAGTGCCGAAAGATCGTATCCATTCAGGTCGGCATTAAAAAAGGATTCCAGCATTTCGATCTGATCGTCGCCGGCATACGACTTTATTTCATAATAGGCCTTAGCGCTGCGGTTTTCGCTTGAGGCGTTCTTTTTGCAATCCGAAAGCAGGTCGTAGAGGTAGCTGTCGTCGGCAGGCGAAATGGTAACTTCGTTCAACAACTGAATGTTTTGCTCCAGATAAACGGTGTAAAAAGTTTTCTTTTCGGAAAGCAGTATCATTTGTTTTTTGAAACCTATGCAGGAAGCGAATAAGGTGTCGTTTTCGCGGGAAACGCTAATTTTAAAGTAGCCTTTCATATCGCTGATGGTCGCGTTGAGCAAATGATTGTTCATAATACCCGCAAAGGGTATGGGTTGGTTGGTTTCCTTGTTGAGGATGCGGCCCTGCACCACCATGCCGGTACTCAGGTTTTGCCCGGAAAGGGCTAAAGATTGACCGATAAACAGGATCAGGCAGAAGGTTTTCAGGTAGAAGGTATTTGCTGTATTCATGTTAAGGCTATTTCCTTACAAATATACTACGATATAAAAATTATGGGTCGTGAATTAAGTTAACGGTAGGTTTGAATAAGTTAACGGTAGGAAAATGGAATAATGGAAAGATGGATACATGGAGATGGTGACGCATCCGCTAGGGGACGGACCGGGGCAATGGAATAACCCATCCCGCGTTCGCGTGATCTGCCGGACCGGGTGCATCTCATGTGATAGTGAAGCTTTCACTTTTTTTATGGTAGGCTGAGCCTGATGGCCTCCTTTTCATACGTTTTTTTGCCATAAGGTTTTCAAAAAAAAGTATTTTTACATGGGAGAATCGGTAAGAAATAGGTTATAGATTATCGAAAAGTATCATGGTAAAATAAAAAACAGGACTGCATTATGAAAATAAGCGTATTTGATAAAAGATGTTCTCCGGAAGATTATGAGGAGGATTATTTTGACGGCAATCTCATTATTGCGGGAATGTTGCTTACTGATGGCGTTACATTAATTTCAGACGATCCGCGTATCAACTTTATGTTTATCGAGGTGTCCCAATTGTCTGACGAAGATGTAATTGATTGGTTTAAAGGTGTATTTAAATACGGAGAGAATGCCAGGACGATTATAGATTATTACGACTCTATAATGCCCTACGTAAAAAAGCTGCTTCATACCAAAAAGAAAGACAAGGCCATGATGGCCCAGTTTATAAATTTTAAAAAAGACATCAGTAATTTTAGAAATAACCTAAACAAATATCGGGAGATTATTTTAAACGATTTGTATTTGAAAGAAGTATTGCCATTTTATAAGGAGGGTAGTTTGGTATCGTATCCGCTGAAAGATATTATCGACCCGAATAAGGAAGATGTTTTTATAAAACCCCTTGTCGATACTTTGATCAGGCCCGATGAAATAATAAGCTTAACTGACTTGATAGAGGACAATTATTACCATGAAATGGGTGATCTCAAAGAGGATGACTGTGATTATATCAAAATTCCCTTATGCAGTTTCCCCTATATAAAGGAAATGAATTATTCTCAATTAAAATTTACGCGTGACGATTTAGCTCCGGTGCTTATGCCATTTAATAAATGCCTGAAAGAACTATCGGTTGAGTTCCTTGAAATTCCATTTACCGTCGAAAACTTGCCCCGGATAAAAGAGTTATGCGAGGAAAAACTGATGCCGCAGATTGAAGCTGTTCAGCAAAAAATCAATGAAAGTTTGTATCTCTGTCAGCAAAAGAACAAAAACCCGGAAAACACAGGACTGGAAATTTCATTGGGGATATCATCGGTTCAATTTATTTTAGAGTCGCTGGAATATATTGAGGTAGTTTTGCCTTATGTTGGCAGCGAAATCAAACAGCAGATAAGCAGACATATGGCGCCTGAGTCGACCAGGGTGTTTATATATGTTCATGATAAGGACACTGAATAATAATTCATTTCCCATTAGGACGAAGTAGGAGCCTCGGCCTGTCTCTGGGTTTGCAAGTCACACAGAGCCTTCGTTCCGGAAGGCATCATAATTGTAGTGATCTTTTCAGAACGAAGTGTCGAAGTGCGAGTTGCAGGGATAAAATATTTAAAACTTTTCACGGCCTGTCTTCGACACGTTATTTTTTGTGGTTTTCTAAGCTAGAGTTGCATCTGGAATAAGGTCTCTGACTGACCGTTGGATTTGCAAGTCACAC
>CAZNRQ010000543.1:0-2797 GCA_964574845.1 uncultured Bacteroidales bacterium | reverse complement strand
CTCCTCTGGTTTTATATTTCCATCAGTTTTATTACCACCATCGGGTACAATAGCTCCATCGAATATCAGCAGTTTTTTATCTTCATCAATAGCAAATTCGCCAAATTTAGAAAGAGTTTTTGAACCAATTAAAACATCGGGATCAAGTCCTTTGACAATAACAGCATTGATATTAGTTTGTGATTTTGTAGCGATATTGATTTTTTTCAGCGTAACAACAGAATTAGGCTTAATACTGCCATCTTCATTGAATGCTTTGTCTTTATCTTTGAAATCAGAAACTGTGATTCTGTATTCTTTCAGAAGCCTTAATGCGAAGTCAGTTGAAATTTGCAGAGTATCGTTGGTTGCTTCGTACTTGAAATCTGAAGAAATGCCGTTGATAACCAAACGGCCTTCGAAAGCTCCACCACCAATTGGTAGTATAGTAAGAATATTGTCCATTGGGTTAACTTCAATTACCAAACTTTGAGCACTTGAATCGTTCACCATTGGCGGCACAAAGTCTTCACTCAAGATTGTGAATTCTGTACGACGGTTCAACTGATGCGCTGCTTCTTTCTCGCAGGTAGTTTTCAGCGTTTTGATGTATTCATCTGTCATTTGCGTTCCTTTTGCAAAGAAGAAGGATTTGTCTTTACACTGTGGATATTTTTTGGCGTCAAGTATTACATTTTTATCGCGGTCTAAAATACGAGGACGGTTTGCTCCATAACCCTTAGGCTTAATTCTGAAAGCGTTTATTCCGTTCGAATCAACGATATAGTCAACCGCTGATTTCGCTCTGCGCTGTGATAGTGAATCGTTAGTCATAGGAATAGGACGACTATCAGTATGTGATGATAATTCAATCACCCACCGTGGATTTACTTTCAAAATATTTACCAGCCAGTTCAAAGAATCTTTTGCTTGAGGTGTCAAATACCATTTTCCCAGATCGTACAATACATCAGGAAGTACAACTGGTAAAACCGGAATTGGTACCAGGTTGAAATCATGAACAAGGTCTTTGCTTGTTTTTAAACCAACGGTTGTTTCACGACCTTTGGCACCAAAATACTTGGTTTTAGCAACAGTAAGATCATAAGATGTATTCTCCAGAATTTGTGTTTTTCCAAACTGGTACAAACCGGTAGCATCTGTTTTAACTTCTACAACAGTTCCATCGGAACCGACCAGTTTAACATCAGCATCAGGAATAACCTGTTTTGTACTGTCATCTCTTACTACACCCTGCAATGTGAATATTAATGGAGGAAGGATGAAGGAATAAATATCATCTGATCCTTTTCCCCCCTTACGGTTGGAAGATAAATAACCTTCTTCTTTAAGTCCTTTGAAAATAATGCCAAAATCATCACCTGCTGAATTTAAAGGATATTTCAGGTTTTCAGGTGTAGTCCATTTGCCATTTTCAAATGTTGTCTTGAAAATATCCAAGCCACCCATGCCTAAACGTTCGTAACCATCGGATGAGAAATATAAGACACCATCATCCCTTAAATAGGGGAACATGTCGTTTCCTGCTGTATTAACAGTAGGTCCAAGGTTTACTGGTGTTTCAAAAGGTTTTGTTTTTTTGGTTCTTTTGGCCATCCAAATATCTTTTCCACCCAGTCCGCCTGGCATATCAGAAGCAAAATAAATGGTCAATTCATCTTCGTCCAACGTGGGATGACCAATAGCAACACTCATATCCGAATTTAATTTCAGAGTATCTGGTAAAGCCCATCCACGGCCTTGTTTTTTTGCATAATATATCTGGCAACCGATCTTTGATTTTTTTACAATAGGACAACGTGTAAAGTAAATTACATTTGCCTTTTTGTTCAACCAAGGTGTTCCTTCATTAACTTCTGTATTAAGATTTTCATCTGCTGGCAGAGGTTCGCTCCATGCGCCTTTTTTATCAAGAGTTGTCACCCAAATATCCGAAAAAGCCTGACCTGTCCATCCGTCAACAGCATTGCCAGTTGATCCTTCACGGGTAGAAGTGAATACAATGGCTTTATAGTTTTTGTCTGCCCAATATGGAGAGAAATCTGCCATTTTGGTATTAAATTTCTTAACATTTTCTACAACGTAGCGTGTTGGATCATCTTTCCATTTGATAGACAATTCACATGATTCAACTCCATAACCACCACGGGGGTCATTAGGAACCAGTTTTTTATATTCGTTGTATTCAACAATTGCTTCAGCATATTGTTCGTCAATTTTCAAAGCATCCGCCAGATATAGATGAGCAACTGGATCAGGATAATTTGATTTTACTACCCTGGTATACCAATTTATCGCCTGCTTCTGGTTATTTGTTTTTCGATAACATTCCGCCAAACGAAAGAGTACACGGGCTTTTTCAGCCTTGTTCTTCTTGATCTTATTATAAGCTTGCTTATATAAGTCGATGGCGACGGTGTATTGTTCCGTATCAAAGGCTTCGTCAGCATCTGATCCAAAATTACGTTGTGCGAATGTTTCGCCTGCTGTAAAAACAAGAAAAACTAATAGAATAAGAATTCCTAGACGATAAATTTTCTGATTCATAAGAATGATATTATACCCAAATTTAATAGGGCGCTAATTTAGCTATTTATTTGTTATAAAAAAAAGACAATTTTTATTAATTCACACTGCTATTTTTCAAAAGTATAAAAATCAATAGCTTATTGTTTTTATTTTTTAAAAGAAAAATTTTCTTTTATTCTGCTGATTAATGAATTCAAAAAAAAATGCCTCGGATGAGGCATTTTTTTGATTTTTTATTTCTTTATGAGAAGGGCTTTCTTTTCTCTCC
>CAZNRQ010000542.1:0-2803 GCA_964574845.1 uncultured Bacteroidales bacterium | reverse complement strand
GCCATAGGCATAGAGGTAATAGTATCCGTAGGTCCCTGAATATTAATGGTCAATTTTGATTCATTAGCCTGTTTTTGCGTAGTATTTCCCCAGGCAGCAATGACCTTTTTATTCTGAACAAAATCAGGATAATTTTCGAAAAGTGCCTTAATTCCAAATGGACTAAAGAAAACCAGCATATCAAAGTCATCAATGTTAATGGTCTCACGCACTTCAAGATCAGAAACAGTTTTATAAATCACTGCCTTACGAACAGCTATTTTGTGTGCAGCAAGCTGATTAACGATTTCCTGCTTATGGTCCTCGGTACAGGGTAATAAGAATTTCTCGGTAGGATGTTTTTTCAAAACATTAATTAATTCCTCAGAGTTTTCTTTTCCGTTGAATATCTTTCTTTTTCTGAACTGAACGTATTTCTGAAGATAAAAAGCAGTTTTCTCAGAAACACAAAAGTACTTTGTCGATTCGGGCACCATCATACGCATCTCTTTGCATAGGCGAAAATAATGGTCCACAGCGTTATTACATGTAAAAATTACCGCAGAGTGATCATTGAGGTTTATTCTGGAACGGCGAAATTCCTGTGCAGAAACCGGATCAATTTTGATGAACTTCTTAAAAACGATATTAAGATTATACTTTTTAGCCAGTTCGAAATAGGGCGACTTTTCGTAGTTAGGAGGTTGCGGTTGCGAAATTATTACATTTTTAACTTTCAAGGTAGTGAGTTTTTCGTTCATTTATGGTTCCTTACTTTAGAAGATATCCCGTCAAACTGAAGTTTATCAACAGTTTAACTGTGATACTGAGTGGTAAAATTTCAACTGTGCAAAGGTACAAAAATAAATAATACAAACTATAGCGCTCCGAACTTAATCCCACTAAAAGGCCTCTGATCGTCCGATAGACAAAGATTATAGCAAAGATTATCAGCACTACATATAATAAAATACTTGCAAAAACAGGCGTGGTATACATCAGAAAAAAAACAAAAGGGAACAAAAAAACACCTAAAACCACACTAAACACCAGATAATTGGTAAGATATTCAAATGTCTCTTTGGTAGTATGAAAAACCCAGCCAATAATATTTATAGAGAGGATTTTGAAAATGAAAAAAGAAAAAACAGCAAGGGCGATCAACAGCCCCTGAATCATACCTATTTCATAATTAAAGAAATGATGAAGCACACTTGAAATTAGCATAGCAGAGGATACAAAATACACTGCCAATAATGGGTAAATAAAGAATTCCCTCATAATATTACCTTCCCTAATAAGCTGGTTGGTAAAATGAGGCACCAAAAATGCTTTAAAAAGTTGAGATATTCGCTTACTATTCTTGAATGTAAAGATTGTTGCCAAGATAAGGCAAATCAAAAAAGTAAAAAAAATCCAATCCGTTCCAAACTCAGTGCGAACTTTAGGTTGTAACAAACGAATTGATTTGCCTTTTTGGTAGAACATCGAAGTACAAAGGGCGTCATCCTTAACAAACGATTTCTGTCTAATCACTAATCTAATACCTGTCGAACTCTCTGAAGGGCTGATTCCCGGATTCAACCCAACAACCTCGTCCTGAGATTGAATAAACATCTTAAACACCGAGTTGTTTTCAAGTGGTAAAGGATGAGGATTATATGTCAGACTGTCGGAATTCATATCGACTGCAAAATTAGTCAAATTCTGTTAATTAGAGTTTTCAGCCGGGCACAGAAAAAAATCCAAAATATTTCAGGCTGATATCAATAATTTATTTTCTTTTGTTGAAAAATTGAGAAACACTTATTAAGAAATGTGCGAGTTGGAATATGCCCTGTAGATAAGGCTTATAATTTGTTCTGCAGGTAAATTTTGAATCGTTAACTTTAAATCAACATAAAAAAATGAAAGTATTAGTTTTAAATTGTGGTAGTTCATCCATAAAATATCAGTTATTCAATATGGCGGATGATGCCGATGTACTGGCGAAAGGATTGCTCGAAAGAGTAGGTATGGATAATAGTATCCTCACTCATCAATCGAAAGGAAAAGAAAAAATTAAAACAGTTCAAACCATCGCTGATCACACAGCCGGTATAAACCTCATACTTGAAACTCTGATGCATCCTAAAAACGGGGTACTAAAAGACAAACACGAAATAGATGTGGTAGGGCACAGGGTGGTCCATGGAGGTGAAAAATTCAGTGGAAGTGTCCTAATTACGCAGGAAGTTATTGACATGATGGAAGAATGTTCCGATCTGGCACCCCTGCATAATCCGGCCAACCTGAAAGGTATCTATGCCATGCAGAAACTTCTCCCTGAAATTTCCCAATGCGGAGTATTTGACACAGCCTTCCATCAGACTATGGAAGAACATGTGTTCTTATATGGGATTCCTTATGAATTATACGAAAAACATAAAATTCGTAGGTACGGCTTTCACGGGACCAGTCATGGTTATGTAGCTCAAAAAGCCTGTAATATTTTAGGAGTTAAAATGGAAGATCTGAAGATCATAACCTGCCACTTGGGCAACGGAGCCTCCATTGCTGCCATTAAGCATGGAAAATCCTACGACACATCTATGGGTCTGACCCCTGTTGAAGGTCTGATCATGGGGACCCGTGCCGGTGATTTCGATCTGGGAGCACTCCTGTTTGTTATGGAAAAAGAGAATCTGAACACCAAGCAAGCCAGCGACCTGATTAACCGTAAAAGCGGTATGATTGGCATTTCCGGAATTTCTTCCGATATGCGCGACATTGAAGAAGCTGCAGAAAAAGGCCCTCAGAAGTTTTTATTTCCGTCCGCACGCGT
>CAZNRQ010000541.1:0-2812 GCA_964574845.1 uncultured Bacteroidales bacterium | reverse complement strand
CGCCAGATGAGGAACATGAGGCAGATGATGAAGAATAGGTAGAGGAATTTTTGATTTTTGATTTTTGATTTGAGATGTTTCGATCCGCTATATGGCGGACTCAGCACAAGTTTGAGATTTAGGATTTTTGATTTGAGATTTTTGATTTGGAGAAAAAGTAAAAGGCCTGCCCATTGCGGACAAGCCTTTTTAATTCAGATTTAGGATTTTTGATGCTTCGATCCGCCATAAGGCGGACTCAGCACAAGTTTCAGATTTAATTCTGACTTCTGAAATCTGCATTCTGAAATAGAAAAGGCCTGCCTTTGTAGACAAGCCTTTTCTGGTTAGTAAACACGGGGAAAGCATTTCCCCGTGAGCGGAGAGGCTGGAGCCTACCGCCGAAATTGCGCAATATTATTCGACAATTCTACAATCAATAAAATCCCAGATTGGTAATCCTTCATTACCTTCAAAACCTTCAAAAGTACCTTCAATTTTCCTCAACTTATCTATTGTATATTCAAAAAGAACATGATCGCCGCAATCCACTCGTTTAGTCTCTACCTCTTTCATATCCGATAAAGTAAAACTAAAATTTTGAAAAGGTTTATAAGTAGGTTTAGTAGGTTCAGGCAAAAGGGTTACTTCTTTACCATTTAAGACAACTTTGTATTTTACACGAAATAGAATACCCTCTGACCAAGCATTTGCTCCACCCCTAGAAAGTTCGCCGCCTTCTACTGGAGAAAAGTTCTTTCCTTTATCATACGCTATTCCAAAGCAATTACCATTGGAGATTATAACCTTGGAAATTATCACATCCGAAATTACAAAACGGTAACCTTTATACAGTTTTTCTAATTTATCCTTACTTGATTTGCTATTTTCATATTGCCTTGAACACACATTTAAATTAGCTAAATCCATTGAGCTAATGGCCACTTTTCTGATTTGTGAAATGCTTTCAGTATACAGAACTTTAAACATGTCGTCCGTGTAGGTCAATTTCAGTATATGCTTCGAATCACCGACTTTATAATTAACATCAACGGTATCTCCTTCGGTATATTTTTCTTTCTTAGCAATTTCCATTATTTTGAATGGTGTTAATTCTTCTATTGTATTCATTTTTTGCATCTCTTCAATCTTTTCAACTGTGGTTGGAGTAGCAAGTTCTTTTGCTTTATCAAACTCTCCTTTATTTATTAAATCATAAAAATCTTTTGCAACCTTTTCAGGATCCTTTTTTTTTCCACAACTGTTTAAAATCAATGAAGCAACAATTGCTACTCCGAAAATTGCCATTAGTTTTCTCATTATTTCTTAATTTTGAATATCCCTACTCATAAGGCTTTTCGGGTTCCGCCCTCATATAAATTTTAGCAATTAATTTTATTATTTGAATTAAGGTTTTACACAACGGACCCATGACCCATATAAATCGGATTCAGCCCTATCATACTCATATTCATAATTAAATTGAAGAGATATTGGGTATTCAGGGTCTCCAGCTATATAGTTGAATACACTAAAAGTAGAAGTCCAATATTCTATTTCTTGTTTTTTTAATTCGTAAATAACAAAAACATCTTTAAAAATGCCATTTTTCTTTGCCAGTTTAAATGCATCTTCTAATTCTTTTTGACTTGGTACACGCCAGCCCTCAGGCGCCAATCCGCGCGGATCCATTATTGCATACCGATTATAATACATTCCAAGCTTTGCATTTTCTATATTGTATTCATAATAACGATAAACCGGCTTAAGTTCAAGAATTGCATTTTGCCATTCTTCATCATTTTTAGCTTCTTCAATAGGATCACCGTTTCCGAATTTGGTTACAGCCAAATTTGTTTTCATCCATGTTTGTGTGCCGATTTTTACTCCATTAATCGTAATTATAGGAGAAGTCGTTTTCGTAATTAAAGGAGACGTAGTTTTAGAATCCGTATATAATTTCAGTATTTCGGAAGGAGTTAAAGCACGGTTCCAAATGCCTATATCGTCAATTTTTCCATTAAAAAATAAAGTCGAATAATTATGCATTCTGCCTATTTTAAAGCCTTCACCTGGACTTGAACAATTATCAATAGTTGCTGTGCTTGTAGGAAAGTTTTGCATTAATACATTGTCTACATATAACTTAACATTAGAACCGTCGAATAATCCTACGATAAAATGCCAGTTTGTGTAATCATAACTAAGATTATTATTTGTAGTACTTGGCACATAACCGCCTCCAGAATACGCACCACAATCGCTATTTTGTTTAATTTTAAAAAATAAAGCATCATAATCAAAAACCTCATATTGTCCTTTATAAAATATTGGATAGGAGGTAGTATTATAATTGTCTGTAAACGGAGCCCCATCCATTTTAACCCAGGAACAGATAGTAATTGTAGATGGAATCAATGATGGACTGCTTGCTATGGCAATCCATTTATTATTTCCAAATTGATAAGCCTTATTAGCAATCCCAAATCTATCTGTGGCCAAAGTTACCCCATTCACCGTTCCGTTATTCCCTGTGCCACTTTCGTCATTGGCATTTCCGTTAAATGGCCACCAACCAACCAAACCATTGGAGGGGACATAGGAAGGCACTTGCGCCGTACTGATGGCAACAAATACGCAAATAGCTATTGCTGTTAAGAGTAATTGTTTTTTCATTTTTTTATTTTTTACTTTATTAATTAGTAATACCAGTCATTTTTATTAATTTGTGTAGATTTTTCCACTCATCTTCTTGTTGAAAAATCAATGAATTAATTACCGAATTTTTAAAAATCAATTCGAAGTCTTTCTTCTTTTTAATTCTGTTAGCCTG
>CAZNRQ010000540.1:0-2820 GCA_964574845.1 uncultured Bacteroidales bacterium | reverse complement strand
CCTCCGAGAGTATCATTTGCCAATGGCAGGTACTGTTTTAGATAAAGAAATAAATCGAATCATTTTCGTTTATCAGATTTCTTAAATATCAAATACCAAAGAATTGAGTAAAGATCCTGAGAAACCATATAACCACGGTAACCTCGAAAAGTTCGGCAGTCCGCTTTCTCCGGGAGTGGAAGATGCATTAACCGAAGTTACTCCATTATTGATACCATACCGGAGTGGTGACAAGTATGGTTTTGCCAATGCAAAAAAAGAGCTCATTATTCCATGCATATATGATATTCACAGGGACATAGGTCCTTTCAGGGGCGGGCTGGGATTAGTAGTAAAGAATCAAAAATTTGGATTTATAGATCCGACCGGTTATGAAGCGATTCCCTGTACCTATATACTTGCCCGTCAGTTTTCCGAGGGATTGGCCCCGGTGTATGATGGCCGGAAATGGGGATTCATCAATGTAGTTGGAAATCTCGTCATTCCGTTTAAATACGAGAATGTCTTTGGTGATTTTTCTGAAGGAGTGGCGGCTGTCAGGTATGATAAGGGCGATCTGACAGGGTATATCAACCATGCAGGAGAAAGTGTGACGGATTTTGAATACAATGGTGTTTCATGCGTATTTTCAGAAGGACTTGTTTGTGTAAGTACCTGGAAAGGATTTACAGGCTATATAAACAACAAGGGTGAAACCATCATTCCGCTGAAGTTTATCCAAGGTGAAAATTTCAGCAATGGCTTGGCAAAGGTGTCAGATAATACAAGGCGGTATGGTTTTATCGATAAGAAGGGTGAAGTGGTTCTTCCATTCGAATACTATGTGGCAAAAGGCTTTTCAGATGAGAGGGCGGCATTTAAAAAGGATTCTTCAGGAGGTTGGGGCTTTATCGACAAACAGGGTAAGGCCATCATTCCGGCTATCTATGCGGAAGTGGATAGGTTCAGCGATGGCCTGGCACGGGTATGCGGGAATAACGGGAAGTGGGGGTTTATTGACAGGGAAGGGAACATGGTAGTGCCTTTGATTTATCACGCTGTCCGGAATTTTTCGGAAGGTATTGCCGCCGTAAGATTAAACGTAAACGAAAATTCATGGGGAGCCATTGATCGTTTTGGTCAGACCGTATTGCCTTTTCAATATGATTTTGTGTTTGATTTCATCCATGGCGTGGTATTCGTAGATAAAAACAGCAAATATGGTTATGCGGGAAAAGACGGCACAGAATATTTTGACGATAACCAGGAGGTAGTGGTGTCGGTCAGCCGGGACAGTGAACCAATTCAGAAAACGAATGAAGAGGACAGCGGAATATCTGAACGGCAGGCGGCGATGTATAAACTGTTTACGACGGAATATGTGGCGGTTGACACAGATGAAAGAGGGTGCTGTGCAAGGGAATGGGTGAAGAAATTTGAAAATCGTGTCGAATGCAGGAGATGTTTAATGACCGCGGAAGCCAAGGCTGGTTTTCTTTTAGAGTCAATCATTATCGCAAAGGCCTGGTTTGAACTACTTGGCGAACGTGAAGAAGCCATCAGATGTATCTTAAAGCGAGCTGAAACGTCGGCACTGCGGAGAAAACTTTACTGCCGCTCAGTGGTGCATTTTTTTATCCATGAGCTTGATGCGAAAGAAATTGCTCATAACTTCATGATCATTACTGAACGACTTAATCCTTCCAGCAACAGTATGCAGATGCCTTTTTTTCTCAAAGTATGGCTCGAGGAATTCAATGACAGGGAACAGGCTGTTCGCTGTCTTAGAGAACATGAAAAAACGTTTTGCACCTGGCAGGATTACAATCTAATGAGTTCCCATTGGTCTAAAATCTTGAAGGACGAAAAAGAGGCAGCAAGATGCAAGGAGATTTCGGATATGTTATTTGCTTCGAAAAAAAATCGTTTGTAATTATAAGGATCTGACTGATGAACAGGTATATCCACCAGATGGGCCCGGTGCTCAGGGAATCGAAAGGATTCGGGAAAATCATGGATGCTGTTGGTTCTGATGAATATGGTGCGTTACAGGAAATTATCTTCCGGCGTGGAAGTGGAGTTATCCCTTACCAGGAATATAAATCGGGATATCATCAAGAGGAACGGGAAAAGATATATATGGAGGATTTCCTGTATGATTTTGAAACCATCGCATTGTTGACAGGGCCGCTCAGGCTGAACTCAGTAAAAGCAGACCACGAGTCTCGCTACAATTCGCGCCTGGAGATCAACTTTTATCTGAAAATGTCCAATGGCAACCAGGTAAGCTACCTCTCTACTTTTTCACGGTCCCAATACCGGAATCCATATAGGAAATTGATAGCAAGATTCGATGCAGCCATATATGACGTATTATTTATAACCGGAACAGAGGGAAACGTGGAAGATCAACCACGTCAGGAGGAAACAATATTATTATTGTCAAACCGCATCACTTATTGTATGCACGATCTAAACAAGAATAAAAATACTTGGGAAGATGAAAAAATCATACGCCCGGCGGGCCCCCATGGCCATGCTGAACACGTTTCTTAATCATTGCTCCGGTAGATTAAATTATCTGCTGATAATCTGTTTTATTATTTCAATCAGCGGATATGGCCAGGCTAAAATGACTGAAGCCGAACGGCAAAAGAGGGATTATTATCTATACCTTGCCAAAACGTATTGTTCCGACGCTTATTCAATTCTAATATCAGATCCCAATTATCCATTCACCCATTTCCTCCAGGATGAGAGGAAGGATTGGCTTGGAAATTTTAATTGGTCGGTGTATTCAAATATTGTGGATATAAATAAGGTATTTGAAAAATCAGTTCC
>CAZNRQ010000539.1:0-2835 GCA_964574845.1 uncultured Bacteroidales bacterium | reverse complement strand
TAATAAATATTTCTGCTACGATTTTAATGATGGGACTTTTTTTGAAAAAAGGTTCCAAAAAGTAAAAAAGCAATTCCAAGAAGATTATAAAGGACTTCCGTTTTTAAGAAAAGTTAAAAACTTTTTAAGCCAGGGTGATGATAATATTATTAAAAAACTTGCGCATTATACCGCATATCTGGAAGCAAGATCAATAATATTCAAATCACCGAGTATAGAAGGAAAAGAAGAAACCTTAAGTGGGCGACAAAAAGTAAAAATAGAAAAGTTTAGACCAACATTACCAGAAATGTTTATTGATAAAGACAAACTTGCTGAAATAACTACTAAATTAATCAGCAATGGATTTGTTAAACAAAATGACAATATGCAATATCTATGGTATGGAAAAGATCTTCTAAGTACTGATGGTAGCGGACAAATAGAAGATGGTCGTGGCTTACAGTTAGTTGCATTATCAATGGTCATCGAGGAGAAGGCACTTTATAATGCATTATATTCTGCTAGCAATATTCATCACGCTTTTTCAACATATTTCAATTCTCACTTGAAATATGAAAATTTCAAACCGAGTCGCATAGCGAAAGCTGAAAAATATACAAAATATTTTCGCTTTATCTAATCTCGAAACACCTGATTTTTCTGGTACCCTAAAGTTCCCCTAAGTTCCTTTGGGTACTTTGGGATTTAAATGGGTTTCACTCATAGATACCTTTATGCTTTTAAATAAGCAAAGAGATATGTCACAAAACCCATTCGAGATTTTAGAGCAAAAAATGCAATCGGGATTTGCCGAAATAAAAGAATTAATCCTATCGCAAAAACTATCAGAAACGTCCGAACAGGCTGAAGAAAGCAAATATTTGTATAGCTTACGCGCCCTATCTGATTTTATTGGCTGTTCCGTTGTGACGGCGCAGAAACTAAAGAATCGGGGCACCATACCCTATTATCAAGTCGGTCGCAAGCTTGTGTTTGAAAAAGAAGCTGTACGACAAGCAATGAAACCTTGCTACCGTTTTAAAAAGGCCAAAGGAGGTAAGGATGGACAATGATAACACATATCAACGTGACAATTTATCATCTGAATGTGTCCGGTTTATAGATGGAATACTGCTACTTTATAAGAATAAGGTGGAATTGTACCTTCGGAAAGGATGGAGTGTCGATACATTAGAGGAGATTGTTCAAGCAATAACGACAATCAAAGAATTAAGAATTGCCGAGAAAAAGTCAGAAAAACGAACCTTTCAGGCACGTTGTACGAAGTGCGGAAAGAACAATGAACCCTCAAAGTACTATGATAAAGAGGCTTTTCGCGCATATCACGAATATGAGGTGCGAAATAAATGGGAAGATTACTTTTAAAATATAAATAATGCAACAAGAACAAAGAAATAGTATAGCTAATACAAGCTTTCAGGAAGAAATATTCCAGAACTTACCAGACATTCTACAAAAAGCGATCATCTTATTCAATGACAAGGTGGAAAAGGACGTCTTATTGGCTGGAGCGTTAGGCGTTTTAAGTGGATGCTTGCCAAACATAATAGGAACATACGATACCCACAAAGTAGGAAGTAATCTATTCGTTTTTGTAAGATCACAGGCTGGCGCAGGGAAAGGTACCCTCATTTATTCTCAATATCTTGCTAAAAGAATTCATAAAAATAAAATGCAAAAAGCTAAAGAGGCAAATTCTGATTATCAGGATCAATTAGAAGAATTCAGAAACAGTAAAATTAAACATAAAGGTGCGTCAGTAACAAGGCCGGAACCACCAAAGCAGGAAATGCTCTTCATTCCCGCGAACAGCAGCTCAAGTGCTTTTCTTAGCGCTTTAGCGAGTAATAATGGCAGGGGAATTATGTTCTCTAGTGAAGCAGATACTCTTGTTAGTACATTAAAACAGGACTGGGGAAATTATTCTGATTCTTTGCGATGTGCTTTCCATCATGAACCAATCACGCAACTCAGGAAAGTGAATAATGAATTTATTGAAATAATTAAACCGTATTTATCGGTCGTACTAAGCGGCACACCCGGACAATTAGCGAAACTGATTCCAAATTCAGAAAACGGTTTATTTTCCAGATTCCTTTATTATGATCTTAAATTGAAATTGGAATGGAAAAATATCTTTTCGTCCAATGGAATAGATTATGAAAATGAATTTGATAGGATCGCTGAAAAAATTTGCATACTATTCGAACAACTTGAAAATAGGGAAATACCAATTATTTTCAAATTTACACAAGACCAGCAAAATGTCTTTAATAAAGAATTTGAGCGCTGGCAGAACAAATTGGCAACTATATATGGTAATGAAATAGTGCCGTCAATCAGACGCCTTGGCCTAATCTTTTTTAAATTGTCTATGCTCTTATCAGGTCTGCGATTAATAGATTTACAAACCCTACCAAATGAGATCATCTGTAACAGCACTGATTTCTATGTAGCTGGATTGTTGACTGACACTTTTATCAACAATGCTTTATCTATTTTTTCGGGGCTTCCCAAATGTCATGCTGTCCCATTTTCAAATAAACGCATGAACGATCTTTACGAGAAATTGCCAAAAGAATTTAGCAGAGAACAAAGCATTGAAATTGCAAATGAAATAGGAATATCAGATTCAACAACTGATAGATTCTTGAAATCCGATCAATTATTTATCAAAACCTCCTACGGAAATTATCAGAAATTACTATGAGCTATGACAATATGAAAAACTTAACAAAGTTGTATCTATACCACGACCACCAAGATAATGAACTTTGTCACATTGTCAGGTTAATCTACAGGGTTCTTAGAACCTGAGATAAACGTCATGGT
>CAZNRQ010000538.1:0-2839 GCA_964574845.1 uncultured Bacteroidales bacterium | reverse complement strand
TCATCACCCAAAGCGCCTTTATCACCAAAGTGCAGACGCTGCAGGCTCAGGGCAAAAAAGTACTGATCAGCATTGGCGGAGCTTCCACCACCGTTGACCTGACCACAACACCAAACAAGAATGCCTTCATCAACACCATGACTTCCATCATCAACACATACGGATTCGACGGTATTGATATTGACATCGAAAACGGTGCTTCCATTCTTATCAATGGCGGTACCATTGCAGCCCCTGCCGGTGTGGCCCAGATCAACCTCATCGATGCCATCAAACAGATCATGGCTACTTATCATACGGCTCATGCCAAAAAACTTATGCTCACCATGGCCCCTGAAACTGCTTACGTGCAGGGCGGTCAATCAGGCTTCGGTGGCATTTGGGGTGGTTACCTTCCGGTGATACACGCCTTGCGCGATTCGCTCGACATCTTGCAGGTGCAACTCTACAACAGCGGAAGCATGTACGGCATTGACAACAACATTTATACTCAGGGAACAGCCGATTTCATTATCGCCATGACCGAAGCTGTCATCCATGGATTCAGCACTGCCGGCGGTTACTTCACAGGTCTGCCTGCCAATAAAGTGGCTGTGGGATTGCCTGCCTGCAACCTGGCAGCAGGAGGGGGCTACACTGATACCAATGTGGTGCGTTCTGCCATGAAGTATCTTTTAGGCACCGGAAACAAACCCGGCTCATACACCCTGTCGAATGCCGGAGGTTATCCCACACTGAAAGGCATGATGACCTGGAGCATCAACTGGGATGCGGTGGCAACCTGCAACGGGGCGTATGCTTATGCCACAAATTATCAAAATATTTTTGGTACAACCACTTCAACCGAACAGACTTCGGACAATCCGGACAAACTCCTGATATATCCCAACCCTGCTGCCGGCATCCTCAACATAGAATGTCCACAGTACCAAAACCTCAATGTGTCCATCTCTAATATGATTGGTGAGCAAGTCATACAGAGAGTTATAAAAGGAAGTAAAGAAGCTGTTGACATCAGTTCTTTACCTTCAGGATTGTATGTCGTTAAGGTTTTGGGAGAAGATTGGACAGGGGAGAGGAAGTTGATAAAGGAATAAAACATCTCCTCTGCTTTTATTTATTGGAAATGATTAATTTTACGGGGTTTTTGCAAGATACATTCAGATCAACAGAAAACCAGTTATAAAGGATTTTACATTTGTCTTATAACTGTAAAGTAAGTGTTGAATCGGTAATGAATTTACCTTAAATGTAATTAAATGATTTTTATAAAAAAGCTGGAAAACAGGTTTGTCGTTCTGATTTTACACTTACTCATTATCGGTATCATAAGCTATCTGGACTATATCACTGGACCTGAGTTGTCATTTTCATTCTTCTATCTTATACCAATAGCATCACTATCTCTCTATAAGAATACAACCGTTTTATCTGTATTAATAGCTTCAGTTCTTGCTTCTATTTTTTGGTTTTTGGCTGAGTATGTCACCCGCGATTATTCCATAATTTTTTACCCCATTTGGAATGCATTTGTCAGACTCACCATTTTCACCGCCGTTGGTTTGTTGGTTTTTTATCTCAAAGAAAAGCAAAAAAAGCTGAATGAATTAAATGATAAGCTGAAAGCCATCAATGAAGAAAAAAACAAATTTATTGGAATTACAGCTCATGATATAAGAAATCCACTTAGTGGAATATACTCCTTTTCTGACTTGCTGATAGTTCATCACAATGACAATGTTTCTCCTAAAGTTCTTGAAATTCTCACTCATATAAGAACAATAAGCAGCAATACCTTAATTGTTCTGAAAAATCTTCTGAATATTTCCACAATCGAGTCGGGGAAAGTTGAATTAAATAAAACAAAACAAGACTACATTTTGTTTGTAAAAAACCAAATTTCCATAAATCAAATAATAGCGAGAAACAAAAATATTGATATCTCTTTTCAAACCTCTATAGATAGCATTATGGCTGAATTTGACAACCATTATCTTAGCGAAGTATTGGATAATCTGGTCTCGAATGCAATTAAATACTCCTTTAATGGCAGTGAGATATTTGTTAAAGTATCAAAAAATGAGAATGAGCAAATACAAACAGAGGTTATTGATAATGGCAATGGGATACCTGCTGAAGAACAGCAAAAACTATTCACATATTTCCAGACAACCAGTTCACGACCCACCAACGGTGAGCAAAGCACAGGCTTAGGTTTAGCTATTGCAAAACAGATAGTAATTTTGCATGATGGGCAAATAGGGTTAAAAAGCAATGTAAAAAAGGGTTCAAATTTTTATTTTACCTTGCCAATTAAGTAAATGAGATAATATTTGTTATGCCTTATTCGGCATAGGCACTTCCTTTTACATAAGTTTGTAAATAAAATGCCTCCTGCCTCTTTTTGACCAATAGGATTAGGGGGCAACTTTTTGACGATTTAAAATTGACACTTATCAAAAAGTCTTAAAAAAGGTTAAAATAGAAAAGACTAATAGTTTTATTATCAGTAGATTTAAAGACGCGACATCCAAAACGCCATTACAACGCTTTTACTCCCTGCAAAAGCGTAATATATAATCACTATTTTTACAATCCCGAAAATTAGCTGCACCTGCAACTTATACGCAATCAGCCTTAAAGGGAAATTACTATAGCAATTTTATTTTAACCAAACAAAGAAACAAGTGTACAGATTACAATCGAAGATCGACACCAACTCCGAAGAGTTCAAAAAGAATAAAGAAGAGTTCTTAACCCTTCTTAACCAGTACAAAGAGATACACAAAGAGGTCACCCGCGGCGGTTCGCCCGGAGCCATCAAAAAGCATAAAGAACG
>CAZNRQ010000537.1:0-2842 GCA_964574845.1 uncultured Bacteroidales bacterium | reverse complement strand
ATCTAGGAGGAGCTGTTACACAGAGATACACAGAGAAGCACAGAGCTGCACAAAGGAAAATTTAAGTCGGCAATCACCAACATGCAGTCGTCAAATTGAAGGTTGAGAATTGCAGACTGCAAACTGAGGATTGCCAAACAATTGGCCGATATCGAAAAACCGATATTTTATTTCCGCCGGTGCATTTCCCTTTTCTATCCGGGAATGACCTTTTTGCATACATAAATGTTTCTTTTCTGGACAGAAATTTCTTATCTATTCACAGAAATGTCCTTTTTCAGAAAATAATATACCCTTTTCTGTATGGAAATACCCTTTTTCTTTACAGAAATACCCTTTTTCTTTACGGTAATGTCCTTTTTCTGTGCAGAAATTCCCCTTTTATGGAAATAAATCGACAATTTTGCACATGTAAACTCTTAAGTAACTATATTTGTGATCCTTACAAACGCACTATGGTAATGCAAATCGTTGACCTTTTAGAACTGGAATAAGGGATAAGGAATAGAGAATAGGGAATAATTTCTCTGCGTCCTCTGTGCCTCTGCGGTGAATTTTTTTGGTGTTTCTTGGTGCCTTAGTGCCTTGGTGGCATTCTTCCCTTGAAAATTGAATATTGATTATTGAGCATTATTTGTATCTGGGCGTATGCGATACGCCCCTACAACTCCGAACTCAAGGCACTCCAAACTCCAAACTTCCTACTATCCTACGGGCCACTCAATAAAAAACGTACTTCCTTCTCCCCTCACCGATTCGAACCAAATGCGGCCGCCGCTGTTCTCCACAATACCGCTCACAATAGCCAGTCCCAGCCCCATGCCCTCGGTCTTGGTCGAGAAACTCGGCACAAACACCTTATCCTTCATCTCGTCGGGTATGCCCTCTCCGTTGTCGCTGATGGCGATCAGCACCTTTTCCCCCACCAATTCCACCCTGATGGTAATGGCGCCTTCCTGACGGCTTCCTATGGCCTGAACGGCATTATGTATAAGGTTGTTCATCACCCTCACCACCTGTTTCTTGTCGGCATAAATGCGGAAAGTCTGGTCGGGATCATATAGCAGCCTCATTTTTATCGTGTCGCTTCCGCTGAAAATGGCCATAGAGCTCTCTATCACGGGCAGCACATCAATCACCTCGTTCTGTGGGGCGGGCATCTTGGCAAAATACGAAAACTCCGAAGCAATGGCCGAGAGCGAATCAATCTGTTCCACCATATTCTTCGAAAAGCGTTTCAGAATCGCATCCCATTCGGGCGCCTGCTCTTTCCAGGCCTTATCCAGGTACTGAATGCTCAGTTTCATGGGCGTCAGGGGGTTCTTGATCTCGTGGGCCACCTGCATCGCCATTTCGCGCCAGGCGCTCTCGCGTTCCGAGCGGGCCAGGAGGTGGGCGCTTTCGCTGATCTCGTCAATCATGCGGTTATATTCCTCAATCAAGCCGCCGATCTCGTCCTGCCGCGGCCAGCTGATCTTTTCGTTCTTGCTTCCCAGTTTGATGTTGCCAATCTTGTCGCGGATGATGTTCAGCGGTCGTGTGATGCGTCCTGCCACGAACAGTGCGATGATGATGGATATGGCGATGAAGAACACATAAATATTCACAAAGGCCATCAGGAAGGTCGACAGTTCCTTTTTTAGCTCGCTTTGCTTGGCGAAATAAGGCAGATTGATGTAATACACCGCCTGGTTGTCGCGGTTATAAAAAGGCACGTAGGCCGAATAATACTCCTGTTTGCCAATGCTCTCTTTTTGGATGAAGAAGGTCTTCTTAGCCATTTTCATTTGAAAATAGGCCGTAGGGTTCATCCTTGCGGAGATGAGGCCCTCGTCGAAGATCTGCGGCCTCGACGAAGAAACCAGGTTGCCGCGGGTGTCGAAAACGTTCACGTCGGTGAAGAACACATTCGAAAGTTTCGCCAGGAAACCCGAAAGTACATTCAACTGATCGGGATTCATGGTGTCCGTGTCCGAAAGTTTTTTCTGCAGTTCGATCACTATCGACATCGATTTTTCGCTCAGAATGTCAATATTCTTATTGTTGTTCAGATTTCTGATGAACACATAGGTCGACACGCCAATGATGATAAATGAAATCAGTATTATGGAAACCATGGCCAGCTGCAGTCGGTTCTTAAAATTGAGCCTGACGGAGCTTAGCCTTATGGGCAATCGCATCAGAATAATAAAAAGGATGAGCACGACCACGAAAAATGAGAACAATATAGAGAAAGGCGCTAGCAGATCCAGAATGCCCGGCAGTTTCTTGCTGATGATGATAAAAGAAGTGGGGTCAACCTTGTACAACAGATGGCTGTAATCGTTATCATCGAACATGGTGTAATCATTCACTTTCAGTGCACTATCCGGTTTATACTCTATCGAATAATAGTACTTCCCGAAGGCATCCACCAGGGTATTTCCATAGTACTTGGCATAGGAATAATTTGTCAGGTCGGAGTTGATAAACAGCTTTTTATCGATAAGCAATTCGGGATATCCCAGTCCTTTCGGGATGAACTTCGAATTGAGTTCAATAAACATACGCAGCGAACTGCTGTCGGTCGAAAAGTCAAAAATCGAAAGGTAATTATAGCCTCCCGTGCCATAGTTCAGCAGGTAGAGGTTTTCGCAGGAAGTAGGCTTGCCTATGGTATCGGCCAGGTAACTGAAATAATTGTAACAATGTTCCGAATTGGTGGCCATTTTCAGGCTGTCGTTCTCGGCGCAAAGCGTGATCTGAACCTTATATTTATCCCAAAAACCCGTGAAATATTTCCGGGTCAGGTAGTCTTTTATATCGCTTTCGCTCGAAGGATAATATTTCAATTTTTCTTTCA
>CAZNRQ010000536.1:738-2844 GCA_964574845.1 uncultured Bacteroidales bacterium | reverse complement strand
GAATATAACCAGGTGACACCTTTTGCTTATGCGCATCAGAATGCCCTGCAAAGCTACACCCATTACAACCAATCCATAGCACATCCTTTGGGAGCCAATTTCAGGGAGGCGCTGGGCTTTATCAATTACCGATACCGCAGGTTCTTTGCCGAATGGGAATTCATGGTTGCTATCACCGGGCTGGACACCAACCACAGCAACTGGGGCCAGGATGTTTTTTCCTCACAATTGCTGGCATCCTCAGGATATCAGTCGCAGGATAACAAAATAGGGCAGGGGATAAAGACCCGGTTGCTGGAAACGGGCATCAGGGCTTACTATTTATTGAATCCCAAGACCAACCTGCAGTTCGAGGTGGGTTACTTCTACCGCAACCAGAAAAACGAACTTTGGAACAAAACCACGGGCTATTTTTATTTTGGCTTGAAAACCTCACTAACCAATATCTATCACGATTTTTAAATAGCAACATTGAGAAACACGTTTAAACATATTGTCCTTCTACTGATCACTTGCCTTGGCGGATTTCCGGCCTTTGCCCAGTTTACACAGCTAAACACTTTCCGGGGAATGCAGGAGGTGATGAATGCCAGTCTGTATGCGCATAAACAAAAGTTTCATCCCGATGTTCAGCCCTATTATCTTGCCGAAGTTGAAAAATGCGCACCTCTGGATTCTCTGTTTAGGTTTGGCATCCCCAAAGAAAACAAGTTCTACAAAAAGGTGCTTACCCAAAACATAGTGGAGGTTCAGGGCAAAAAGGCAAGCTTTGCGGTTGACCCTATTCTCAATGCTATAGGAGGCATCGATTTGTCAAACAGAAAGGGCTTTTGCGAATCAGGATTGGGCCTCCGGCTTCAGGCAAGCCTCTTCTATAAAGTAGCCATAGGAGGTTCTATACTTTACAACCAGTCTTCCTTCCCGGATTTTATTACCGATAAGATAGAGCGCTCGCGCGTGATTCCCGGACAGGGCTATGCTTTTCGCTCGGGCATAGGAGGCTACAATTATCTGAATTATGATTTTTATGCCAACTATCATTTCCTGAAATACTTTACCTTGGAAGCCGGCATGGGCAAACATTTCTGGGGCGACGGCTACCGCTCCCTGTTTTTGTCGGACGTGGCCTGTAATTATCCTTATCTGAAACTCACCACCAACGTCTGGAACATCAAACTGGTGAATCTTTACACCAACTTTAAGGACATGAGCGGGGTTTCCTCTTCGCGCTGGTCGGCCATGAACAACAAATACGGGGCCTTTCACTACCTGAGTTGGGATATTTCGAAAAGGGTGAACCTGGGCTTTTTCGAATCCATTATCTGGGAAGCCAAAGACACGGCAGGCAATCGTGGCTTTGATTACAGCTATCTGAATCCCGTCATTTTCTTTCGTCCCGTGGAGTTTTCGCGCGGCTCGCCCGACAATTCACTGCTGGGCGTAAGCCTGAGGGTGAAGGTTGGCAAACGAACCTCCCTCTACGGACAATTGCTCATTGACGATATGCTGTTTAGCGAGGTGAAGACCGGCATCTGACATCGCATCCAAAGAATTTCGCATCCCCACGACTCCACCCTGACCAGCGGTTTCTGGACCAACAAACAGGCCTGGCAACTAGGAGTGAAGTCCTACGATATGTTCGGTCTTCAACACTTTTCCGGCTTGCTTGAGTTCAATTTTGTGAGGCCCTACACTTATGCCCACCGCCGTGTGATACAAAACTACGGGCATTACAACGAACCACTGGCTCATCCCGCCGGGGCCAACTTCTGGGAAACATCCGCTTTTTTGTGGTACAGCTACCGCCGCTGGTTTTTCGAAGCTCATTTCAATTATATAGTCACGGGAGTGGACAGCACCAATTCCGATTTCGGGCAGGACATCTACAAACCCGTGTGGGATGTCTACGAAGCCGAATCCAACAACATTCCCGTGCAGCAATACGGCAACGAGATAGCCCAGGGCATCAAAACCCGCATTGCCTATTATTCACTCAATGTTTCCTACCTCCTGAATCCAAAAAACAACCTTCGTTTTGTGCTGGGCTACTACTATCGCACTTCCAACTCTGACATGGCGCAGCATTATGCCAATGTGTTTTCACTC
>CAZNRQ010000536.1:0-728 GCA_964574845.1 uncultured Bacteroidales bacterium | reverse complement strand
CCCGACAGGCATTATGATTATTGAGAAATTCAAATAAATAACCTGGTGTAAGGGAGAATATCGGGACATTAACCTTATTTCATTTAATTTTTCACTTTGCAATTGTCCTTGTATTGTGAAAAATCTCTCTTTTTTATGTTGAGCTCTGGGTTGAGCCTCTATTTATGTGCAGACTTGTTGTTTTTTATTAGAATTTGTATATTTGTGGTACCCAATCTGAGTATAAAAACAAATAAGAAAGGAGCGTAAAATATGGGATTAATTCCGGTTAATAATGTACTTACCCCTGCCGATATGGCTGAAATACTTGCTGATATTGACAAGATCAGGCAAAAATTCAGCAATTATCATGTAAATTTTACACCTGAAGAAAGAAAAAAATCCTTTGTAATGGGTCAGGACAGAGAATCCTTTGTAGATCAGGTGATGATGATGGCTACCCAGCATGATGTGGTGGTACCGGTGGATATTGATCTTGATCACGTGAAAATGCTTTACGACTTCCTCAAAGACCTGAAGCTTATTAAAACCAACAAAGCGGATATTGACAGCCTCATCGATAATCTGTATATAAATGTGGGAATTTTGCTGCTGAGTTCTGTTAACAGAATTTATCGCTCTGCGGGTACCCTGGCCAAAAAGGGAAATTACCCATTCAATGATTTGGTAAAATCGGCTGGCAAGATTTATGAGAAAAGCCCCAGAGATAAAGGGACGAAATTTACCAT
>CAZNRQ010000535.1:0-2847 GCA_964574845.1 uncultured Bacteroidales bacterium | reverse complement strand
TGCTATCCGGAAAGAGGTTAAAAACAGGATAAAAGATGCTATACCTGAAAATGAGCTTACCGTAATCAGGCTCACTAATGATGATGTTCAAAATGGGAAAAAAGGCTTTACAAAGATTGATGATAAGGAATTCAGTCTGTCAGGAAAACTTTATGATATCGTCAGAAGCCAAGTAAGCGGAGATACAACTATTTTTTATTGCATAAACGATAGCAAAGAAGAGCAGTTGTTCGCAAATCTGGATGAGCATGTAAAACGACAAATGGATACCAGCGGCCCTTTAAGGGACAGAGCCAATACCTTGTTGAAAAACCTAGTGAAACAGGCACTATTATATAATTATTCTTTTGCCGTACCGGAATCAGATGCCCATACGTATTCAATAACAAATACCAATCTGCCGGAATTCTTTAATAAGAACGTACCCAATCCGCCTCCCAAAGACCTGTTATAATCTAAGACGTTTTTATTATTTAGCAGGATATTCTGTCGTAGGACAGGGTCATCCTCATAATGTTTATTATTAAAATTATTCCAATGAAAAAAATATTCACTTTTCTGATTGTGGCATTATTTGCTTTTCAATCATTTTCACAAAACAAAACAGAAACAAAAGATTCGATATGGAAGAAGAACCTGAACGAAGTTGTTATAACAGCACTGCGTTCGGTAACTCCAATGAAAGAAATACCTGCAGCCATATCTATAGTTCAAGATAGACAGTTTAATTCTCTAAACAAATCCATTGCCGCCGACGAGGTGCTGCGAATGATACCAGGTGTTAAGGTCGACAATGGTACTGATGGTTCCAGAGTTCATTTGTATATCAGAGGACAAGGAGTCCTTTCTGAAAGTGGTTTCAGAGGGATTGCCGTTTTTATCGACGGTATTTCAGTGAATGATCCAGGCGGCTATTGTCCGGATCTATATGATGTTGACTGGCAAACCGTGAAAAGTGTGGAAGTAGTTAAAGGACTTTCAACTTCCATGTATGGGGGCAGTGCTACAGGAGGTGTGGTTAATATCACCACAAAAGACGGAGGACTGAAACCTATTACGGAAACATTCTATGCAACTGCTGGCTCATACGGTTTTTGGAAAGCTCTGGACCAGATAGACGGCACGGTTGGTAATGTGAATTATCGTGTTTCATATTCTCATTCACAGGGGAATGGCTATCGCGATCACCAGGCTTTTATGAGCGACAACTTTAGTGAGAAACTCAACTGGACACCAACCGATAAAATCAAAATCACTCAAACGGCTACCTATACCAATTACTTTAACCAGAATTCGGAAGGCATGAATCTGGCCCGCATCAGAGGCGAAATCACTTTCGGACCACAGCAGAACAATATGGGCTGGCGGGCTTCTAACAATGATGCTGTTCCGTACAATGAATTTCATAAGACCCAAAGGTTAACTACCTCGCTGACCGGGAAATTTGATGTAGCCAAGAATCAGGATATCACGGTAAAAGGTTTCTTCAGGATGAATAATTACCGTGAGACTTCGAACAATGGTGATGACTATAAACCTTATATCAATCCGGGAGTAAGCGCACAGTATAACTGGACCTGCGGAAAGAACAACCTGGTGAACCATTTCAGTGTGGGAGCAGATTATGCTACACAAACAATTACGGAACACGAGTATGCCGTGCCAGGCGAATTTGAAAGAGACTCGAACCGTATTGACAGTCATTTCGGACAAACTTGTTTCGATTTGAACACTATTTTGATCAATCAGATCATACGCCAAAGGAGTTTTGGCGCTTTTATACTCGAAAAGGTGGATATCTTTAAGAAGCTATATTTTGTAGGTAGTTTGCGCTACGATTATGTTTACAACCGTTTGAGCAATAATATTCCCATGCCTGATTCATTGTCGCTTTCAGGAAGCCGCACTTTTCAAAAACCTACTTACAGTGTAGGTTTGGCTTATGATGTGATGAAAGAATTTAATGTATATGCCAACTTTGGCACGGGGTTTCTTGTGCCAACCAATGATGAGCTCTATAACAATCCTGATTATTACGGTGGTTTAAATACTACCATTAAACCGGCAACTTCGCAGGGCGAAGAGCTCGGATTCAGAGGCGATGTGGGTAATTTTCTGCATTACGATGTGACGGGCTTTTATATGGTTACAAAAAATGGTTTCTATCGCTACAGTTTGCCGGGTAGAGGCAACAATACAGCATTTTTTGGAAATAAGGAAGAGCATAAATATGGGGTAGAAACTTTTGTTTCTTATTCACCGGTGAAATTCTTAACTATTGATGCAGCCTACACTTATTCGCATTTCCAATATCCTGCTCACGATAGTGTAGATGCTCATTTTATTCCAAATTGCCCGCAGCACATGCTTACTGCTGAGATAGCCTATAGAATCAATAAGAATTTTACTCTGACATTGGGAACCGAATTTCAGTCATCATGGAAATTGCAGGTAGATGATTCTATTTACAATAATTACCATATAGGTGCTACTTACTATCAGCCATATTCGGAAGAAAGCTCAACGGTTACTGCCTACGATAAGAATAATAAACCTTTGAAATACGGTTATAATATTTATAATGCAAGCTTCACCTATCGCTGGAAACTGGGTAAAGTGGAAGGCGAACTCAGTTTGTATGCCAAGAATATCTTTAACCAGCACTATTTTGGTTTTACCGAGCCAAACAATGGGGTTGATTATAACAGTTATCAGCCGGCTCCCGGACGAGAGTTCTTCGGAAGCGTGAAAATACGGCTATAGAAAACAGCATTTTGCCAATATTATTAAGAAAAGGTTGTCATTTTTGGCAACCTTTTCTTATTTTTGAAGAATACTATATCTTAC
>CAZNRQ010000534.1:0-2849 GCA_964574845.1 uncultured Bacteroidales bacterium | reverse complement strand
AAACCCCGGCTTGCATTTGATCATAGATATTATCTTATGATGATTAACGTGGGTATGTATGTTTTTATTGTAAGATAGTGGATAATTATTTTTTTTGTGGGGGATGGGGGCAGAGGATGAATTCTTCAGGACTAAAGTCCATAATGTATTGCATGATAGTAACCCCAGACTTAAGTCTGGGGTTACTAAGAATTGGGAATAATTGGGCTTCAGCCCTGAAACCAGGATTTCGATCACCCCTGGATGATTTTCCGAACGAATAGTTTTGGGCTAAAGTCCAATTTTGTTGTTGTTTCCAACCCCGACCTATCCCGAAGGGATGCCTATGGCAAAGGTCGGGGCTAATGAAAAACATTTCATTTCAAAATCAATATCCAACATTAAAAATCCCGCCCTAAAACCGAATTGTTTCGTAGAAACAAAGTGCGTGGGCCCGTCCTAACGCGCGGCAGCGTGAGCTGTGAATGAAAAAAACTTAGAAAATCAAAAATGCTGCCTACTGGCGGATTGCGTTTTTAGATTTTCTTGTTTTTTTCAGAGCGGGCCGCAGCATTCGTTAGGACTGTCCTTTTTTGGTGACTTTTTTGGACAAGCAAAAAAGTTACAAATAAATCGGATGAATTTCTTACAATCAAAAAAGCCGTGGGTTAATCCCTTTGCCCCGATCCGCCAACTGGCGGACGATTTGGTTTTATCATGCTTTTTTGTGGTAATAACGTCATTATTTTACCCGGGCCCAAAATTCTTTACTGGCTTTTCCATCCTTCAGGACAGGAGGCAAAGAAAAGGCAGTAAAGAATTTAATGTAACCCCTGTAATTCGTTTTTCAGATTTTGCCTCGGTCCTGAAGGATGATCTGAAAAACGAATTACGGTACCGCTTTGTCGAGTAGCCTGTCCTGAGCGTAATCGAAGGAGAGTCGAGACATAAGGTAGTCGCACACCTGCTCTTCTCGACTCCGCTCGAAGAAGCGTCTCCTCTTCCTACTTCGGTCTCCGGTCTTCCGTCTTCCAACCATTCTTCCCAATCATAATCCCATCATAAAAACAAATCATACCTTTTCATAATTAATCCGCGTAAATCAGCGTCTCCTCTTCTTTCTTCCGTCTTCGGACTTCGGTCTTCGGACTTCCATCCCTGACTGCCCGTAAGGCAGGCATTCCCCCCATCATCAAACCTCCTCCTTCATATCATTATCCCAACCCAAATCATCATCTTTCTTTTCGTTGAGCAAAAGATAATCTTCGATAAGGCTGGCGCTGGCGGGTTTGCGAAGCATGATATTGCGGCTGTCGAATTCGGCTTTTAGGTTGAAGAGCGACTGGCAGCCTGCCTGTGTAAAAATATTTTTAATGTTTTCGCTATTATGTATGTCGGGCGAGAGGAAAGTGCTCAGTTTGTCGAGCTTCAGATATTCCTTATCGGCCTTACTCAAACCGGTATTGGCATGAAGCATGCGTCCTTCGGGAGTTCCGTCGTTGGTGAGCAATAGAAAAGTACGTATGATCAGCTTGCCATCCACTAGTTCTGCTACCAGATAGCCGGTCTTTTGTTCGTAGACAGAGAATTCGATCATATATTTACCGTTATATTCATCCCTGTGGTAGTTGCATTCAAGAACAGATATAACCAGGGCCATCCAGATATACTGCACATAGACACAATCGTTGCGTTCGACCAGACGGTGAAGTGCATGCTCCTGAATATAAACATCAACCAAGTGGTTTTCGCCCAACTTTCGCAGTCCCAGTTTTTCAGGCTCTATGTTGGCCCATTTCACTTTTGTATCATGATAATAGCCCAAACGAACCGCGGTGCGTTTTTCCTTATGAATTTCAAGATGAATTTTTTCCGGTATTACACTATGTATGACAATGGTAAAATCAATGCGATGTTTATCGTTGTTCAATGCCGAATCGGTGTCAGTCCAATAGAGCCTAGTACGCATATCGGAGATCATTCTGCAGAAGTAATCGGAAGTATCGAATAAAACCTCAATCAATTGATCGAGATGTCTTCCATCCTCAAAGAAATTATTGAATATTTCGAAGAGTTCAGGTTTGTCTTTAAGATGATGATCGGCTATTACGAATGAAAATTGTTTCAGAGTAAATCCAATGGTAGAAAAGGTGTAAGCGTCTAACTTTGCATCGGGATTGGTGGCCACATGCAAATCAATGGTGCATTTTCGCAGCTTATACACAATGGCTTTTTTGAACCATACCAGATCGTCGGAATCGAAAGTGTTTTCTTTGGCGCCAACCACTTTCAATGACCGTACACGCATAGAAAACATGAGTTCAAGGTTTCTTTCCGAAATCAGATCGAAAACATGTTCGCAATGCATCACCGCCAGCACCCATCTTAGCCGGCGAAAAAATTCGTTACGTGCCTGAGCCTGGGCAATTTTTTGTAATTGCAGGCAATTGGTTTTTTTCTTTTTATGCTTCGACATAAGGAACAGAAAAAAAGGTTGATTTCAAAGATATGAATAAATGAGAAAATAAAATGCAAGCAAATCGAAATATTTCGCGAGTGGGGGCGCGACTAACCATCAACCCCTTACACGGAGTAGCACTCCCACTAAATGCACATCAAATAGGTTTGGGCTAAAGCCCATGGTTATTGTCCATGTTAACCCCGACCTGTCCCGAAGGGATGCCTATGGTAAAGGTCGGGGCTATTGAAAAAATCAGATCAATTACTGAATAGCCCCGGCTTTTAAGCCGGGGATCACGATAACCAGATGACCGGGCTTTAGCCCAAAATTCTTTCCCGCCTTTTCTTTGCCTCAATCAGCCAGCTGGCTGATGGAAAAGCCGGTAAAGAATTTTGATAATCCCAAGTAA
>CAZNRQ010000533.1:1520-2852 GCA_964574845.1 uncultured Bacteroidales bacterium | reverse complement strand
CCATAGTCCTTTATCCAGATAAGTTGCTATGGTTTGGGACCTTGACAGTTCCAGATACATGTTGGTAAGAGAAAATTTCCCCGAAAGCTTATTGCATCCGAATATTTTAGGGTCAATGATCTGTATGCCACTAAATGCAACTTCTGAGTATTCTGTTGAAGGCTTTGAAATAATTTCTTCTCCCGTTTTATAGTTTCTCCATCCGGAAATATTCCCGACAGTGTCGCAAAGTAAATAACGGCTTGTATTTCTGTGTTTGACAACCAGTGTGGCCAGGGCCTCCTTTTGTTCATGAACTTTCAGCACTTCATTCAGGTTGGTTTGGGACAAAACATCCACATTGTGCGCTACAAAAGGTTTTCCGTCGGCAAAGAAATGGGCGGCTTTGATGAGTCCTCCTCCGGTATCCAGCAGTTCATCGCTCTCGTCGGAGATCTCTATGTGAATGCCGAAGTTGTTTTTTTGTTTGATAAAATCAATAAGTAAGGGTCCGAAATGATGAACATTCACAATAATATCACGAATGCCATATCCTTTCAAATATTCAACCACATGTTCGAGCATGGGCTTGCCATTCACTTCCACCAGGGCCTTGGGCTTGCTTTCGGTGAGTGTACCCAGGCGGGTACCCAGACCCGCTGCGAATATCATGGCTTTCATTTTTCCTTTTTTATCTTTTGTGGTTTGCAAAGATGTTTTTCCTTTTTCGCTTTGCGACCGCATTTTTCACAAACAAATACCGCATCTTTGACTTTGCGCTCTGTTTTGCACATTTTGTCTTTTGCCATAGTGTTATTTCTGTTCGTGATGATTTACTAAAATGTTCAGTTCATATTTGCTTCCAAGAAACTTCGCCAAACGTTCGGCAAAATATACGGATCGATGCTGCCCCCCGGTGCATCCATAACTGATCATCAGGTTGGAAAAGCCACGCGAAAGATAATTCTCTACCGATTGGCAGGCAAGCATGGAAGTGTTCCCGAAAAATGCTTCTACTTCCTGGTATTTTTCCAGATAATCTTTTACGGCCTTGTCTTTACCGGTCAATAATTTGTATTCTTCGTACCTTCCGGGATTGGGCAATGCCCTGCAATCGAAAACAAAACCGCCTCCGTTTCCGCCGGGGTCCGAAGGATATCCTTTTTTGAAAGAAAAACTGTTGATGCGTACCGTAAGCAGATCTTTTTTGTCGTCGGCATAAGAACTCAGTTTCTCTGAAGAAATGATCTGTTCGAAGACAAAAGCTAAAGTAGGAGTCTCCACCGGAAGCTTTGTGTTTTCGAGAATCCATTTCAGGTTGGCAATGGCAAAAGGAATGCTTTTCAGGAAATG
>CAZNRQ010000533.1:0-1420 GCA_964574845.1 uncultured Bacteroidales bacterium | reverse complement strand
TTTCGAGAATCCATTTCAGGTTGGCAATGGCAAAAGGAATGCTTTTCAGGAAATGGACCTTTTTTTCGTAATAGCCCCTGAAGCCATAAGCTCCCATGGCCTGCATGATGCGAACCAAAACATAGCCATAATAGTACTGCCTGAATTCACTTTCGTTGATATGGATTTTCTTTTTCAGCGAACTAATGTAATAATCGAGCAATTGCTCACGGGTTTCCTGTGGAATATCAGCCTTGGCATCGTACAAGAGCGATGCCACATCATATTGCAAAGCTCCGCGTCGCCCTCCCTGGTAGTCGATGAAAAACAGTTTGCCCTCATGTATCATGATATTACGCGACTGAAAATCGCGGTACAAAAAGTAATGGCTATCGGCTTGCAACAGGTATTCGGCAAAAACATTGAAATCATCTTCCAGTTTTTGTTCGTCGAAATTGATATGAGCCAGTTTCAGAAAATAATATTTGAAATAGTTCAGATCCCACATCATGGATTGTTTGTCAAACTTATCTCTGGGATAGCATACGGAATAATCCATATCGGCCGAAGCCTCCGTTTGAAACCGCAGTAGCTCATCCAGAACCCCTTTATAGAGAGAAACGGTTTTTTCCGAAAAGCCTTCTTTGCGGTGTTTTTCTAAATAAGAAAACAAAGTTTCGTCGCCCAGATCATTCAATAAGTACAGATTGTTTTCAAGATCTTCCTGCCATACAGTCGGAACCGGTAAGTGATGTTTTTCAAAATGTCGGGTAAAACTAATGAATGCCTGATTTTCTTTTCTGTCATTATTATAGGCAGCAATGGCTTGATGATGAGCTGAGGACAACCGATAATATTTTCGGCTCGAACCCGATGCGGCCAGTTCGTCTATGTTTGAGGGTAATTCCTGAAAATGTCTGAAATAAAGTTGCTCTAAAAGTGGTTTGAGTTCTGAATTCATAAATATCATTCTTGGATACAAATTTAAGAATAATTCGATGGCCGGCTTTTATGCTTCTACTTAATCTCTCTTTTTTTCCGATTTATAACTAATAATTTCTAATTTTGTCAAAAAAAAACAAAGGATATGAGTCTTAAAGAAATTCTCTCAGTTACTGGTAAACCGGGTTTGTATATAAAGATAGCCGGCACCAAGACCGGAATTATTGTAGAATCGATTATTGATAAAAAACGCATCCCTGTATATGCCTCGGACAAGATGAGCACACTGGCAGATATCAGCATGTTCACCACAGGTGAAGATATTATGTTGAAAGAAGTTTTCAGGAAGATATCTGAGAAGGAGAACGGTGGCAAATCTATTGATCATAAATCTGACGATAAAAAACTGAAGGAATATTTCGAACAGGTTTTACCTGATTATGACAAGGACAGGGTTTATGTTTCCGATATCCGCAAGGTGTTCAACTGGTACAACCTG
>CAZNRQ010000532.1:1954-2858 GCA_964574845.1 uncultured Bacteroidales bacterium | reverse complement strand
ATAAAACCCGACATGCCTTTCAATCTTGCACCTAATTCCCTATTTTTAGGATAATTATAAATGTAAATCTTTCGTACCTGTTTTTTTTTCTTGACTTTTGCCATTCCGTTGTTGTACTTTTGTGGAATATTGTTCGACAAAGATACAATCATTTGATTGCATAATGCAAGTTTTTGATTACTTTTTTTATCTTTTTTTGAAAATATTTTTTAAATAATTGATATTGAGCACAATTAATGAGCGTATTAAACAAGTAATTGATTACTTTGGGATGAATAAAAACTCATTCTCAGTAAAAATAGGCCTTGCAAACAATGTTACCGTTGGCAATATTGTCTCAAATCGGCTCAATAAACCATCTTTTGATGTTATTGAAAAAATATTGCAAGCATTTGATAGTATAAGCCCAGACTGGCTTCTGTTAGGAAAAGGACCAATGCAACGAAATGATTGTATAATTGATACAATAGAACCTAAACACTACAGTAGTGATTTAATCAGCAAAATTCCCCTGGTGATGGAGTCTGCTGTAGCCGGCTTCGGCAATTCTCATTTCTCCATCGCTGATCAGGATGTAAAGGCTTACTATACGGTACCAATATTCAAATACTGCAAGGTCGACTTCATGATCGAGATCTATGGATCCAGTATGTACCCCAAATATTCATCAGGAGATATAGTTGCCTGCACGATCATCAAAGAAAGCAAGTTTATCCAATGGAATAAGACGCATGTGGTCGCCACCCGGGAGCAGGGTATACTGGTTAAACGACTGAAGAAGTCTGATGATGTAAATTTTATCCTGGCTGTTTCTGATAATAAAGAGTATGATCCTTTTTTGATACCGGTAGTAGAAATAACTGGTATGGCCCTGGTTGTCGGTGTAATCAGGCTTGTTTAAACG
>CAZNRQ010000532.1:0-1944 GCA_964574845.1 uncultured Bacteroidales bacterium | reverse complement strand
CACTATTTTTTTACTTCTTTTTTACTTAATTATCTCATTATAAGAATAATTAAATACTGTTTTTGCTATTTCAATCAGTTATTTTAATGGATTAAAGGGGGTGTAATCTTTGTTTTTTTGCTCATTTAGCCGTATAAATAAGTATTATTACCCACCTAATGACGTTTAAAACTCCATGCTACTGACCATCCAACTGACCATCCAACTCGTACATTTCGTTTTTCAAGTGTTTTTTTAGTGCTTTTTTGTACTGTAATTGATGCTTAAAAATGGCTATAACATGGTATAACAATAATGCCCTTTAAAAAATGCCTAATGGCTTATTTTAAAGGGCATATTAACCTTTTAAGGCTTTTATACACTATGCTATTAACCTATCCGTAAATCGATGGAGATTTGTTATCGCTGTTATTGAATCATTATTAACCCAAAATGGTAATTTTGTACTTTTGGTTTTGAAACTAAATCGGCAAAAAATTATCTAACTTCTTAGTATTTAAATTTTTCAGGCAAAAAATTAATACTACTTATTGTACTTTTAGTTTTGAGGCCCTTAAATATTTCTTTTAATAGAGCTTGTCATTATTTTTTTTATTTGTTTTGCTTCGGTAGTGTATTTTTTATCATCAAAGACAAAGCAAAATTACAACATTCTGACAGTCAAGTCAAATGCAATGGGGTCTCCGTTACATCTCCGTTTCATCTTCGTTACATCTCCGTTACGCTTTTGAGTATAACAGAAAATAAAACAAGATGTTACAGAAAATAATTTTCAAACACAATTTGATCAGATTTTCTTTGGCAAACACTCAAAAACAAAGGTCGTACGCTTTCTTTCAAATGTTCTTTCCTGCTTTCATTCAGTTTGCAGCGCTTAACTGTGATTCGGATTTGTCCGGATGTGTAGGCTTCATTTTTCGCAGGATCTTTTGTGTGTTGAGCTATGAATGTAAAAATGCCATGATTTCCGTGGCATGTGATGCGGCCACAAAGATAAAACAACTGTGCCAGCATCATTACAGGGGCCAGGTAGCAAAAGGGTACAATTATTATAGCTGTTCCCGGTTGTGTGTCTAATAGTTTGACAAACTGTATGGGGGTTTTGGTTCCAGGGTAGGCCTTACAAATGGCATGGGCTATAAAGGGTAATAGGTCGCCGGTATCTTCGGGCCTATTATTCCACGTCAATGCATAGGTTTGCTTGGCTATCCTGGCTGTAGTTCGCTTCTCACTTAATCCCTTACCCTCACTGTCATTAGCCGGCAGCATGTTTTCTTCATTCTCTGCGTAAAAATCATCAGGTTTCATTTTTCCTTCGATTAGATACAAAGTCATAACGCAACATAAGTACATTATATTGTGTCTACATAAGAATTTTTATCCAGTAAGATTTCGTAGTCAATACCAATGCCTCACGCCTCCGCCCCACCAATGCCCCCCGCTCGCGGGGAATTGTATTCCCCGTGTTTCCGTCAATCCCATTATCAATAGTTTTCCCAGCTGGCGGCTTGCTCCTTGTCTACTTCTTCGCCGTCACCTTATCATTGTAGGGCACCACTTCCACCCACATACCTTTGGTACGGGCATAGATGTCTTCGTCGTACATGGCCGAACAATTGGTGGTAGGCAAATAGAAACGTCCGAGGTAGCTGGCGTTGAGCAGCACCTTGTAGGTCTTTTTCTCGTTGCTGCCCAGGCTGAAGAAAGTGTAGACGCGGTCGTCGCGGAAATCCTGATAATCGAAGCCCGACATCTGCACACGGCCATAGGAATCGTCCATGCGGGTGTTGTGAATTTCCCAACCCGAAGGGAAGATGTGCGACAGCGCCAGGTTGTAATAGAAGCCCATCAGTCCGGGATTAGAAAGGGTGACTTCGGCCATGAAATCCGAGCCTTGCTCCAGCTTGGATGGGTCGAGCTTGTCGCCATTCAGTTTTTTGTACA
>CAZNRQ010000531.1:0-2863 GCA_964574845.1 uncultured Bacteroidales bacterium | reverse complement strand
TAATCTAATATTTCAAAATTTTTTCTAAATTCGTAATTTTTCATTAATCTTTATATAAAAACTCTATTGCAAAATTTTCACCTATAAGATACGAACTAGCATTATAAATTTTTATAAAACTAGCAGGCATATTAAATTTTTGAATAGTATCAATACCACGAACAACCCCACTATTTAATCTTTGATTAAAATTTACGGCTGGGCTGTCATCAATTACTTTCATTGATTCATTTAATAATGTTAAGGTTGCACCGCTTAAGGTAGTAACAATTGATGTTCCGTCGGGTGCTTTTGTTAAATCGGTTGTTTCAAACATTTGCACACCTAATATTTCTTTACCATTCAATAAATCATTATTTGGTAATTGAATTACTTGATTATTTGCTGGGGTATTTTTTAATGGTACGAAAACCAAAAAACTTTTATGTACTAAAGTAGCTATCATAATAAATTACATTGCACCGTTTTGAACTAAAAATCCATCAAACATCAATATAGCATAATTTTCATATGAAGTATCTCCAGCCATATTAACCGCATCACAATTAATAGTTAATTGTGGTTGTTGGTTACCAGGAAAAACAATATAACCGCCCATATCAATATATAAATCGCTAAAATCTACTGAATCATTAGTTAATAAACTTGGTGCAACTGCTGTTGCTCCTGTACCTGAAAGAGTAACGTTTTGTGAAACTGCTACCCCTTTTTGTGAAATAGGTTGTAATAATGTTGGTAAAATTTCAACATTTTTCAACCATAATGTACTTTGAATTGTTAAATTCATTTTACCATTATACAAGGCTTGCGTATTAAGTCCATTTGGACCTAAACCACCACCAGTTGCAGAACTAGCCAAATTATTTGGACAAGTAAATAATTTTTTATTTCCAGCTCCAGCCGTTGCCAATTTTGTACCTAATAAAAAAGTCCAACTCGTAGCAACAAATATATCATTTTGCTCAAGCCAATTTTCACTACTTGTTTGCGTTGCACCTGAATTTGTCGTGATGTTAAATTTGTATTGGCTACTTGCAGCCAATAAAACATCACTTCTTAATTGAGTCCTATTTATTGGACATCCTTTGTATTTAACTTTTAATTCGTCAAATAATTCTCTTTGCAATACCGATTTGCTCATTTTTTTATTTTTTATTTATTTTTTTTGCTTTGAATTTTTTTTTATGTTTTGCTCTAAAATATAATTTGAGAGTTTTTTTATAACATTATACTTTGAACCGCTCCGATGTTATCATTCATATAATCATCATCATCAATTCCGCTCATAATATAATCAGTTTCTAGATCTACACCATTCATTGAATAATCCCCCTCATTTAAATAATATGGTTCATTATCCATATTGTCATCTACACCCGTTAAAATGTTTTGTACACTTCCAATCCCTAAGATTTCACTAGTCGTAACTAAACCAGCACCAATTGCACCGATTCCAGCACCTTCCAACAACGTATTTTTGTTTTTTGCACCAAAATAATACAAAACTGCACCTAATCCAATTGTTGGGATTAATTTTTGTGCATAATCCAAATATTTTGCATTTGGTTTAGTTGAATTTACTATTTTAAATAAATCCGCTTTTACCATTGTTTTTTTAAGTACGGTTGCACCAATTGCACCAATAGCAACGCCCCCAAACATTTTTGAGTCTATATTAACTTTTCCAGCTTTCATTTTATTTACTTTTTAATTTTTTAATTTCTGAAATTAATTTTACTTTTTTAGCTTTGTCCGCTATAATTTTTTTGTTGTGGTCATCTACTTCTTTCATTCTAGATTTGTAACGTTCCCAAATTTCTAAACTTGCAGAACTTTTAGGACTCTTAGGATATTTTTTTTTAACAGCCATTTTTTTATTATTTATTTATTTTTTTTTATTTAAAGCATAAAAACCAACCCCCAACAATAAAGCACCCCCAACCAAATACATAGGATTAATTTTTGTATCTGTATTGCTTTGATTTGTTGTTGTTAATTGATTATTTCCACCGCCGTAATTTGGTGGATTAGTTCCACCGCCTGAAGTATCGCCACCACCTGAAGTATCGCCACCGCCTGAAGTATCGCCACCGCCTGAAGTATCGCCATCCCCTGAAGTATCGCCACCGTCATCTTTACTTAATGAATCTTGCTTAATACCTTTGTTTTTAAGTTCTTTTATAACTACAATTAATATAGGTATTGCAGAAGTTATTGCTGCAATAACCGCAGCGTCATCAGCACCAAACGCACCGATATACCCTAATCTTTTGCGTTTTATTCCTTGATTAATTGCGGTTTTTAATTTATTAAAATCCCCCCCAAATTTTTGTACCCAAATTTGTTCAAGTTTATTTGAATCAGAATCTAAAAACTTTTTTAAGTTATAAGCTAAAGAACGTACATTTAATTTAGTAAGCAATAAAAAGGCATTCCGTGGTATTGCATAACCAACCTTTGCACTACCTTTTTTTGCTATATCTGCACCCGTTTTTATTTCCGTTTTTACTTTTTTAACAGTATTATCAACACCCTTTTTTACAGATTTGAAAAATTTTGTTACTTTTGCTTTACCTTTACCCTTTGCACCTATATACTGAATATCATTCAAATTTTGAGTTCCACCAATAACTAAGGATTTTAATTTATGTTTGCTTAATAAATCTTTTAACTCATTATGATGTTTTGAATGATTATCATTATTTTTTACTTTGTGCAATAAATTAAGTAAATTATTATGTAAAATCCTATCATTTTGCGTTTTTCCGTTTTTTGTTTTTTGCAATAAATTTACAATATTTTTATGTAAATTTTGTTTTGTTTGTGGTGCAGTATTCTTATGGTGCATTATTTTGCTTAATAC
>CAZNRQ010000530.1:0-2872 GCA_964574845.1 uncultured Bacteroidales bacterium | reverse complement strand
GGATTGGCCATTATATGCCGATACAATGATTGGCTTAAAAAGGCTCGAGAATATACAATTCTGTTTTAATAAAATTATAAAGAACAATATTCCCGGCGATTTTATTGAAACCGGTGTATGGAGAGGAGGTGCCACAATCTTTATGCGTGCGTTGTTAAAAGATTCGGGGATTACTGACAGGCTGGTATGGGTCGCCGACTCATTTGAAGGACTTCCAATGCCGAATGAAGAAATGTATCCTGATGACAGGGGAGATGTTCATCACACCAAAGAAGAATTGTCGATTTCTCTGGAAGTAGTTAAGGAGAATTTTCGCAAATATGACTTATTGGATGAGAATGTAAGATTTTTGAAAGGTTGGTTTAAGGATACACTACCCATGGCGCCAATAGAAAAACTTTCATTATTGAGATTAGATGGCGACATGTACGAATCGACCATGGATGGATTTGTCAATTTATATCCTAAATTATCTATAGGTGGTTTTTTGATTGTTGATGATTGGGGAGCCGTGGATAGTTGTAAAAAGGCTGTAATCGATTACCGGACTAAACACAATATTACAGAAGAAATGATTAAAATTGACGATTTAAGTATATTCTGGCAAAAGGCAAACTAAATCGACACTGAACAAATCCTTACAAAGAATAAATGGATCAGACGCTATCAGATAAATCCTTTAAAGCAGTAGTTTGGAATCTATTTGGACAATTTTCTTCGCAAATAGTAAGCCTGGGCATAGGTTTAATATTGGTGCGCTTATTATCACCGCAGGAATACGGCCTGGTGGCCATGTCGATAATTTTTAATGGTATATCAAATGTCTTTATAGATGGGGGATTCAGTTCTGCCCTGATTCGAAAAACCGATCACACTCAGAAAGATTTGTCTACTGTCTTTTTCTTTAACAATGGAATGGCAGTAATAATGTATGTAATTGTTTTTCTATTTGCTCCAATGGTTGCGAATTTTTTCAGGCATGAGGAGTTAACCGTTTTAATACGTGTGCTTTCAGTGAATTTTATGATTTCCTCTTTAGGAACAATTCAAGGCATCTTGTTAGTTAAAAAACTTGATTATAAGACACAAAGTATTATCCGGCTGATTTCTGTAATTATTTCTGGTGGTATTAGCGTGTTTATGGCTTTTTCCGGATATGGAATTTGGGCTTTGGTCGCTCAAATTCTTTTACAGAGTATTATATGGGTTATTGGAATGTGGCTCACAAGCAAGTGGAGGCCGATTCTTGTGTTTTCGCGTAAATCATTTAAGGATCTTTTTGCTTTTGGTTCAAAACTTATGGCTTCGTCCTTCCTGTATGAAATTTTTGCTCAATCCTATCCTGTAATTATTGGAAAATTCTTTTCTGCAAGCCAGGTAGGATTCTATAACCGAGCAGAAAGTTACCAAAAAATTACAAGTTATACTATTTCCAGTATGGTGAATAGTGTAACGTTCCCGGCATTATCATTAATTCAGAATGATGATCAAAGATTAAGGGAAGCCTACCGTAGAATCATAAAAATGACTATGCTCATTACTGTGCCACTCATGGCAGGATTAATATTGATTGCACGCCCATTGATTATTACACTGATTACTGCAAAATGGATACAGGTGGTTCCCTATCTTCAATGGATGTGCGTTGTAGGAATGTTTCAGCCCATAAATGTTATTAACTTGAACATAGTTAATGTAAAAGGACGATCTGATTTGTACTTGTATTTAATAATTGCTAACAAGGTTCTGATAGTTTTGTCCATTTTTGTCGGCTACTTTTGGGGGATAATCGGGATTTTAATAGGTCAGGTTTTTACAGCAGTTATTTCATACGCGATGAGTGCTTATTTGGCCGACAGATTTATAAAGTATTCTGTTTTTCAACAAGCTAAGGATATTGCTCCATATTTTTTATTATCGACCGGTATGTGTATTATTGGATATTTATCAGGTCATTATATTGATAATTTAGTCGTCAAAATGTTATTACAAATTGCTGTGTGTATGGGTTTTTATTATGCAATGGCCCGGGTTTTAAAATTGACTGCTTTGGATGAGCTAATAAGTTTGATAACCAACTTTATAAGACGAAAACCTTCTGAACGGAAGGAATGAAAATAGGTGTCACTAATTGGTGTTTTTTCAAAGTCAGAGTGTAAGATTTTTAATTTATGGAATTATTATTTTAATTTTGGTAAAAATCATAATGATATCTTAATCTATCCTCTTAAAATCCTCAAATGATTAGCTATATAATAAATAAGGTCATATATAGATTACTCTTGTCTAAAATTAATAAAAAAAACAGAATAATTAATGAGAGTAATTTGTCTGCGGTTAAGTTTGAAGTGTCAGGGAGTGGAAATAGCATTAGGATTGGGAATAATTGCCAATTAGAAAACTTATTGATATCTATTACTGGCGATAATCATCATTTATTAATTGGCGACAATGTTATTATCAGAAAGGGATGTATCCGCTTCGAAGATAGCCAGTCAGAAATTGTGATTTCGAAAAATACGACAATCGAATCAGCTTTATTATCCTGCACAGAGTCTGGGAAAAAAATATTGATTGGAGAAGACTGTATGTTGTCAGATAAGATTCAGATACGAACAGGAGATTCACATAGTATTTTTTCATTGGTCGATACAAATAAAAATGGACAGCAAAAGCTTGTAATAAATGGTGCAAGGAATATTAGTATTGGAAATCATGTCTGGATAAGCTCCAGTGTAATAATTTTGAAAGGTGTTCAAATTGGCGATAATTCAGTAATTGGGGTTGGAACAATCGTTACAAAGAATGTTCCTGAGAATTGTGTTTTTGTGGGTACTCCAGGGAAAGTCGTAAAGAAAAATACAAACTGGTC
>CAZNRQ010000529.1:1601-2889 GCA_964574845.1 uncultured Bacteroidales bacterium | reverse complement strand
TTGCCACCAAAGCTCCAAAACACAAAAAAGCACCAATAAAATTTTCAACCTCTTTTCTCAGTTCTTTTTATGCCCTATCGGTGATTAAGGAAATCCTGACAAATTCAATTTTCTTCCAAAAGCAAATTATGCAACAGCCTAAAAATTTATTTTAGGGAATTTTTGTTATTATACCGGGTCGGGAATATCTTAGTTTCAAAAAAAGACAAATTTGTCCTTGTCGCCAAATAGTTACTTTTCGACATAAATGTTTTTGTCTCTGTCGGAAAGTAGTTACTTTTTCAAAAGGACAAATTTGTCTCCGGGGTTTTTATTTTATTTTTCGCAAAGGACAAATACACATTAGTCGGAAAGTAGTTATTTTCTGCAAAAGACGAATTTGTCTTTTGTAAAAAACTGTCATTTTGGCAGTTTATTCAAACCACTCACATGGTTAAAATGATAAAGATCCTTTATCGGCATTTCTGACTTCCGTCAAAAATCTTCTTTCTTTGGTCTCCTGATTTCAGGCTTCCGTCAAAAATTTTCTTTCTTCTGTCTCCCGACTTCCGTCTTCCGGCTTCTTTAAAACTGTACCTTCAGCAAGGCTCCCCCTAATTTGATCGAATCGCCGTTGTTGAGTCTTTGTTTGCTCACCTTGATGCCGTTCACCAATACGCCGTTGGTCGAGTTAGCATCAATGATGTACCAATTGCCGCCTTCGTTGGCTATGTCGGCATGATTGCCCGAAACCGTACTTTCGGGAATCACAATGTCATTGCCGGCATTGCGCCCAATGGTTAAGCGCATCTTGGTCAACGTAAAATTCTTCTGGAAACTTCCTGCCGTCACCTCAATGGTTGGCGCTCCGCCTCCCCCACCAATCATGGTCTTCTTCAGGTCCATCTTTTGTGGCTGCTGCACGGGGGGCACCATGGTGCGCTGATTGGCCGAGTCGCGCATCTGCTGTTGCAGCTGAATGTTGCGTTCTTCCATTTCCTTTATTTTACGTGCTTCTTCGGCTTTGGATTTTTTGCCTTTCATCATCAGCAATATCACTATGGCAATGATAGCCAAAATGATCAGTCCGCCAATGAGGAACAACACCCAGTATTTGCCCATGAACGACTGCTGACCTGCGGGAACGGTATAGGTTGAGCTTACTTTTTCGCCCTGATACAAGATGTCGAAGTTGTTGGTTTCCGACGATTGGGTAGCCGTAAAAGTCAGTATCCATGCATTGCCTGCCTGAGTCGAAGTATTGTCGGCGGCACCCATAAAATCGGTGATCGCGCTGCCCAGTTCTCCG
>CAZNRQ010000529.1:0-1591 GCA_964574845.1 uncultured Bacteroidales bacterium | reverse complement strand
GGCGCTTTTGCCGCTGGTTTTATCGCTGAGGCGGATAAAGTTGTCGGCGGCGTATTTATTGGCCGTTTTGTAGGTGATGGTATAGATGGGGATATTGAATTTGGTCGATTTATCAATACAATCTTCGGCCTTGATGGGCGATTTGCTGGTATTGACGGCTGCCGATAATACTATGAGAATCTTAGCCCCATTGAGGTCCTGCTTGGAGTTGAAAAAATCAAGACATTCGTAAATGCTTTTGTACACATCGGCTGCAGGGTTGGTATCTTTGGGTGCATTGACCTTGCTGCTGATCTCGTTGCGCAGCGTCGATTTATCATTGGTAAATTCGGCGCTCAGAATGTTAAGCGATTTTCCGTCGCTGTTGGCTTTTCCGAAAAAAGCCACATTCACCTTATCGCTTTCGCTGATCTTGCCGAGAGCCTCGGTCACAGCCTGTTTCATTTGGTCGAGGGCCGCGCCTTTGGTATAGTTCGAAGCCTCTATCAGGAAACAGATGTTGCGACCCGATGGGCCTGCCGCATTGTTATCTTTGGCCAGCATGAAGGGCACTTCCTTGTTATTTTCATACAATTTGAAATCGGCGGGTTGTGCTTCGCCCTTTTCGGTGAGCGTAAGCGAAACATTGATCTTGGGATACCCGGCATTATCCACATTGGTGATACTGATCTTTTGCCCGAAACCGTAAGCCACGATCCCCAGCAACACTATCATCGAAAAAATTCTTTTCATAAGGATTATTTTTATTTTGTAAAAATTGTTTGTTTATAAAATCGATTTAACTGAATGTCCGAAAATTTGCAAAAAACCTCAACCATATAGCAATTTAGCAATATAACAATGGGGTTATCTCCTCAATTCTTAAATCTCAAATCAGAAATCTGAAATCATCAAACGGTCCGGAACCTAAACACCGTATTCCCTACCTTCACCATATCGCCATCGCTCAGATTGCCTTCTTCCATAAACTCCTCGTTGATAAAAGTGCCGTTGGTCGACAGTTCGTCTTTAAATTTGAACACGCCCATGCGGAACAATATCGTCAGATGTTTCAGCGAAACGGTATGATCGTTGTTGACTACGATATCGCAAGCCGGGTCGGAGCCAATGATGTTGCGGCCTTCGTACAAACGGAAATCAGCTCCGTTGGCATCGATGGTAAACGAAACCAGCCATCCGACCAGTTTGCGTCCCGATTGGTTTTTCATTGACGAAAAAACAGCTTCTTCCTGCTGATTACCACCCTGAAAGATCTGTGTTTTGTTCAGGTCCTGGTTTCCCGATGGGGCGAATATCTGAGTTTTATCGTTCAGATTCCCGTTGGGGTTGTCGATCTTTGTTTTATCCATATTGTTTTGGTTTTGGGGACAATAAGGGCACTCGTCCAGCGAATCCTGGAAGTAATGTCCGTTGGCACATACTTTAAAGCCATCCATGGTACTAAAAATTATTTGGATGCAAAATTAACGATTTCTGTTAGATATTAATTTGAAGAAATGAAATTCTTATTAAACCCCAAAAAAATTAAACAGGAATCGAGTCGATATTTATATATTTGCAGCCATAAAAAAACAATACGGTTTATCATCCC
>CAZNRQ010000528.1:0-2897 GCA_964574845.1 uncultured Bacteroidales bacterium | reverse complement strand
CCAGTGGCCTGAGATATTTGTCTCTTTGAAAATCATTTCCGAATTCCTGAATACCCCAGTTCACCAGTGAGTTGCAAACTGACATGATCACAGATACCGAAGCATCGACCTTTGAAATCTCTTCCATGGCCAACACATAAGAAACAGTGTCCATGCCACCGCCATCCCATTTAGGATCGGCCATCATACCCAAAAATCCAAGCTCAGAGAGCATCTTGACCTGAGAGGCCGGAAATTCACTTTTTTCATCTCTTTCGATCACACCCGGGAGTAATTCGCGTTCGGCAAAATCTCTGGCTGCCTGCTGAATCATAATTTGTTCTTCGCTAAATTCAAAATTCATAGCTTTATTTTTTTAATTAATAATTTTCTGAGATAATTTTTATACAAACCTACACTTTTATTTTGAAAACACAAAGTTTTGTTGAATTTTTGGGAACAAACTTCTGGTTTCCATTATTGTATGACCCGGTTCTATCAATTCAAACAAGAATTGATAAAAATGATCATTTTACTTTTTACTTCATCGGCCGCCTGAAAATGAGGTATGTGTCCACAGTCATCAATAAACATCAACTCTACAGGTCCGCTAATATTATTCTTCTTGGACAAAAGCTGTTTCTCGCTTCCATAGCAATCGTCTTTGCCCTGAATGGCCAATACGGGACAGATAATTGCGGACAAATGATGTTCAATATTCCAGTCCCTGTTCTCGTCAGCTGTCCAGACATCGCTCCAACCATAAAAGACCGCATCCGTTTTATCCCCATGAAACTTTTGCAAACTGCTTTTCAGTTTACCTTCTTTATAATCAATTACTGCTTTTTTAATACCATCAATGGTTATCTCCTCGCAAAACAAATGGTCAGCTTCGGTGATCAACCCCAAAACTCTTTCAGGAAAGCGGGAAGCGAAAAGCAAAGCAATAGATCCGCCATCGCTGTGTCCTACCAAAATTACTTTTTCAGTAATCTGAAGCTTATCGAGCAACTCTGGCAGAAAAACAAAAGCCTCTGTGTTCAAATAATCCGGTGTACGGGATTCTGATAGTGCCTCCGATCTTCCATAGCCATACCTGTCGTAGACCAGAACAGGGCAATTTAACTTTTTGCCGATCACCTCCGGAAAATCTTTCCACTGACGTATGCTTCCCAAACCTTCGTGCAAAAAAATCAAAAACGGTGTTCCGGGTTTCCTGCACTCCGGGTAAATAATTTCATAGTAAATCTCTTTACCGGCTAGCTGAACAAAATCTCCTATACGGTTTTTCATGCGCTATAGATTTATGCTATTCAAGCTATCTTTGGCAGCCATAAACTCAGAAACGATTTCTCTGACTATATCTGCCGCAGGTTTGACATCATCTATGAGGGCTGCATTCTGACCTATTTCCAACTCTCCCTCTTCCAGATCACCTTCGAACATCCCTTTACGCGAGCGTCCGGAGCCCAGCAAAGTCAGAAGTTCTTCGGGGGATGCACCCGATGATTGCTTAGCTTCGATCTCGTTGAAGAATTTATTTCTGATCAGCCTAACGGGAACCAGTTTTTTGAGTGTCAAAAAAGTGTTTCCATCGCCACTCTCCAGTACTTTGTTTTTGAAATTGAGATGGGCTGATGATTCCACAGAAGCTACGAACCTGCTACCTATTTGTACTCCATCTGCGCCCAATGCCATGGCAGCCAGCATGGCACGACCAGTGGCGATGCCTCCAGCTGCAATTAGTGGAATTGAAACTGCTTTTCGTATCAAAGGAATCAACACCATGGTGGTGGTTTCTTCCTTACCGTTATGTCCACCGGCTTCAAAGCCTTCGGCCACAATGGCATCAACACCCACTTCTTCGCACTTTTTAGCTGACTTAACGTTAGCTACTACATGCACCACGGTTATTCCATATTCCTTCAACAATGGCGTCCATTTGGCAGGATTGCCGGCAGAGGTAAATACGACAGGAACTTTTTCAGCTATAATGATCTTAATAAATTCCTCAGCTGACGGGAACAATAAGGGAACATTGACCCCGAAAGGTTTGTGGGTAGATGCCCTGCATTTCCTGATATGCTCAAGCAATATTTCAGGCGTCATAGAACCGGAGCCAATCAGCCCAAGTCCACCTGCGTTACTCACAGCCGATGCTAATTCCCATCCGCTACACCATATCATTCCGGCCTGAACTATGGGATATTTAATATTAAATAGAGTTACTATTTTGTTCATTAGTTTTGTTAATCTTAAGCATTATTCTCAGTCGGCAATCTTCAGTCGGCAATCGGCAATCGGCAAATCATCAATCTTCAATCTACAGTCTTCAATCTTCAATCTACAGTCTTCAGTCGGCAGTCTATAATCAGCAATCGGCGAACATTAATCGTAATCTTCAGTTGGATTCGGGACAACTAATTCGCTATTTATATTTATCGGGATTTTCAATTGCATGATTCAATAATCGTCCTATTTCTTCTGATTTTGCAGTAAAGTCATCATAGGTCTCTTTCGAAATATACTCGCAAGCAAATGCAAAATCCAGCCAAACCTGAGTTTCGGAGTTCTCCATATCAGCATCAGTCATTTTGCTCACAAAATGTGCAGGATACCTGCGTTTGCGATAAGCTTCGCCAATTGTAGCACAAACAGAACGCGAACAATTTCGTATTTGACTTGTCAAACCATATATTTCATCTTTAGGAAAGTTTTTACCGGTAATATAAATTTCCATAGCAAGGGAAAATCCTTTCTGATATACCGTTAAGTTTCTAAAACCTGTTGCCATAATACCTTCGAAATATTTTTGCCAATAGTCAATCCCTATAGCCAATCCTCTCTGCCGACTGCAGATTGAGGATTGCAGATTATTTTCAATTCAGCTTACTCGGCTTTCTTGTAAACAATAGAGA
>CAZNRQ010000527.1:0-2900 GCA_964574845.1 uncultured Bacteroidales bacterium | reverse complement strand
ACCAGTTCGTTTTGCATCATGTACTTGTCCAGAACCGTGCCCTTGATCGGATTCACCAGATGACTCTTTTTAATATTCTGATCAATTTGTGCCATTTGCTTATCCAATCCCAGCATCTCATCAGCCACACTGCCGTTTTGTGTCTGAATGGAAAGGATCTGTTTTTCCACCAGATTGATGCTACCATTGATATCGTCCAGTTGTTTTTTGGTGGCGGCCCCATCCTTGTATAGTTTTTCAATTCTGGCTTTATCAATCAACAGGTTGCTTTTCTGCTGGTTTTGTACCTCGATTTGAGAAGCAATATTGGGCGACTTTTTAGCAATGGCACTCCTCTGAGCCATCAACTGTTCCTTTTTCAATTGCAGATCGGCGGTATCAACCAATCCTATCAGTTTGCCGGAATCAATTACATTGCCTTCTTCCAGATCGAAATGGATTAGTTTGCCGCCCACTTCAGAAGAGATAATTACTTCATCGGCTTCGAAATTGCCATAGGCGTCTGACTTTTTGTTTTTCCCCGAGCAAGCTGCCAGGAATATCATTGCGCTGATAATTGCAAGTTTTTTCATGTTTTTGTATTTTCTGTTGTAATAAATGATCAATAATGCTAAAGTTTTCCGAGAGAATTCAAATAGTTGAGTTTGGCCATCTGAAGTTGAATTTTGTGAAGTTCTATGTTGAGTTTGGCCTGAATGCCGGCATCCAGCTCGGTGACATACTCTGTGGCCGTAATGACGCCATTATCCAGCTGAACGGAAGCAGAACGGGTGATGTTTTCGCGCAGTTTTACAATTTCGGCATCTTTGGCTATCAGTTGTTCGTACTTTGTGATATCTCCCAGATCTTTCTCTGTGGAAATTTTAAGGTTTTTATCAAAAGTTTCCTTCTGAACTGCAAGCAGGTTCTTTTGAATGTCGATGATCTTTTTTTCACGGCCGGTTTGGTAAAAGCCTGAAATATTCCAGCTGAGTTTGGCGCCGAAAATGTAAAAGAAATCGAAATCGTTCGACAGCATATTGAATCCGGGTCTGCCGTAACCGCCCTGTCCGAAAGCATAAAAGCGCGGCATGATACGGGCTGTGGAAAGTTTTTTTGTAACATCCAGTTTGTTCATTTGCAGGTCGAACAACTCCATTTCCAGGCGTTTGTTATCATAGGCAGCCGTGGGAAGTTCCGTTTCCGGAATGACGAATACTTCATCCGTCGAAAGGGGTCGGTTGAGGTAAGCGGAAAGCATTTTTATGGCGGTTGCCTTGGTATTGGCCAGTTCGATAAGCTGTTGTTCCGTTTTGATGTATTCGGCTTGTAAAACATCGGCATTGCTTTGCAACTGTACTTCATCTTTTATGCCGGCTTCTATTTTCTTTATTTTCGATTGCAGATCATGCTGAACATTTTTTACGATCTTTTCGTTTTGCTGAGCCAGCAAAATGTTGAAAAATATCAGGTTGATGCGCTCTTTGATCTTTGCCAGTTCCACATCCACACTGAGTTTGTCGGCCTGCAAACCGCTCTGTTCTATTTTCTTTTGAGCCGATGTTAGGCCCCCATCCCAAATCGTTTGATTTACATCCAAAGTCATTTTGTATTGATCCTTATTCATAGAAGGAAATGAAAACAAGGGGTTTATCTTTGGAATCTGAGTAACGGCCGATTGATAAGTAGCCTGACCATTCAACGTAAGTTGGGGAAACCATGAGGTGTTAAGATTTTGTATCTTCATTTCTTCGGAGGAAGAAAGTAAATCTTTTTGTTTGATCAGCGGATAATTTTCCATGGCCTGTTGCTGACAAGTGAGCAGGTTTAGCGTATCCGTTTTCTGAGCAAAAACAGGGAGGCTAAAAGCTATAAGACCCGCTAAAAGTATTTTTTTCATAGTGCATTAATATTATTTAACCTGAATGGCATTGATGATAAAGTCGGCAACCACCGTTTTCCTTTCGAGAAGGAATTTGTTATAGGCTTCGGTATCGTTATTAAAAATAAACCCTTCGATAATCGGTCGGCCGATAAAGGGAAAAACGCAGAGTCCTATCATATTTACGATCAGATGAGGAAGAGGGATGGGGTTGATCTTTCCTTTTTCGGATTCCTGAAGCAACAGATTGTTCGTCATGTGAGGATTGATTCCCGACTGCTTGAGCAACGATACTATTTTTTCGGGCGCTCTCTGCAATTCGCGCATGATAAAAATGGGAAGATGCGGATTGTTGTGCAGCATGTCGATATAATGTCCCACAAAAGCGCGTATCTTATCCGGAAATGGCATATCGGACATCAGAACCTGACCAATATTGGGCAGAAACTGCATAAAGGCATCTTCAAAAATAGCATCGAATAAGTTGTCTTTGCTTCTGAAATAGTAATGCAGCAAGGCTTTGTTTATTCCTGCTTCATCAGCTATTTCCTGCATGCGGGCGCCGTCGAATCCTTTGTCGAGAAAGACTTTTTTAGCCGCTTCGAGTATCATTTTTTCTGTAGACAATTCCGGTTCAGGCATGATTTTATCTCTTTGGTTTGACTTTCTGGTTTAATCATTTGGTTTAACCAGGCGGTAAAATTACAAAACTTTAATGATACGAAAACAATTTGAGTGAAATTTTTGATGATTTTTTTTTCTAAAGTAATTACGCGAACCTGCCTGGCCGGCAGGCAGGGTTTCACGAAGGAGACGCGGAGTTACACGAAGGGTACAAGAACTATTCACGAAACAGTATCCACGATTCATGGCCGTTCATCAGAGCACTTGACCTTGTATATCTCTGATTATGAAAATGTAAAAGAAATCATAAGAGCATTTTTCGTAACGATGCTTACATTTTTCTTACCGATGTAAGCATAATTCTTACCGATGCTTACATTTTCTTTAACGATGCTTACATCGATGCGAATTTAGA
>CAZNRQ010000526.1:0-2902 GCA_964574845.1 uncultured Bacteroidales bacterium | reverse complement strand
TGTTTTAAGTTGACATTTTGTTGCTTTTTTTGTCAACCTATTTCAGGACAAGTCATCCTGAAATAAGTTTACATTTTTCCTTTTACCTTTTTGCCTTTACCTTTCACCTTTGCTCATCTTTGATTCCTTTGGAAGCGGTCAACGTAAAGGCTGAAGGCTGAAGGGTTGACTCCCTTCCCCATTGAAGGGGGAAGGGCCGGGGATGGGGGCTTTGTCCTGAAATAAGTTTACATTTTTCCTTTTACCTTTTAGCCTTTACCTTTCACCTATTCCCTGTTACTTATTCCCTATTACTTATTAGTTATTTATACTGAAACCTGTAAAACTGTTTGTCTTTCGAGAGGTCCAGTGGATTATCGGAAAACCATTTCAGGAACTGTTCGAAGCGGTCTTTGTTGTTTGTAATCCAGGCATCGGCTTCGCTCTCGTTGCCATAATAGAAGAGCCAGTAGTTATAACAGTCGAAATAGTTTTTGCTTATCAGCTGCTTATGGAAATCGAAGAGCACGTTGGGGTAGTTCTTCGACTGATCTTTTGAAAAGTACATCTCAATGAATTTTGTTCTGATTCTGTTGAGCGTTGCCAGATTGATTTCTTTCTCTCCTACCAGACTCAGCAGATAATTCATTTCAAAGACGCTGTTGGCGAAGGGCAGTTTAAAGTCGTTCAGATCGTTTATGCTGATGGTAGCGTTTTGTGTAAAGCTGACGGCGATGGACGAATCTTTAAACGTGATGCTTTTGCTATAGGTGTCGTAGAGCAGCTTGCTCATCTTCTCTGTTCTGCCGGACGTACGTTCAATGTTACAGAAGAGTTCGCCGTACATAACAGCCCAAACGGTTTCGGAGGAGCCCGCATACAGTGAGGCGGCGTAGAAGTAGTTGGACGGAAACGCGGGCGCGTTCTCTATGCCTTTCTCGAACCATGTTACGGCGGCATCATATTCTTTGCGGTTGTACTTATTGATGCCCTGACCGGAATACAGCAGACCGGCATACGGATATTTCTCCAGGCCTTTTTCGTAGGTCTTGTCCGACTTATCCACTTCCTCCAGTTTATTGTAGGCATTGGCAAGGAGTTGGTAATACACGGGGCCGGAGGCGGGAGCATCCATAATTTTCTCCAGCAGCTTTGCGGCCGTTTTGTATTCTTCCAGATGGTAGTAGGCGTATGCCTTTTCGTACTGATAATCCGAATTTTTAGGCTCCAGCTTGATGGCTTTATCCAACAGCACAATGGCACCTTTGAAATCGTTTGCCGAATCCATAATGGCAATGGCCTGTTTATACAGCTCGTCTGCTTTCTGCGCATAGCCTGCCGACGCAAACAACATTGATAATACCAGGAAACCGAAGAGGAGTTTATTTTTCATAGGATTGGGGGTTGATGGTTTTTCCTTATTGGTAAGGTAATTCTGGCCAACGAGATTTATTCCTTGACTGTGCTATCATCTTGTTTGTTCTCATTGTTTCGCTCAATAATAGTTTCCTTTAATTTGTCATAAGGAACTATAGTTGTCAAAGCTTTTAATGATTTTAAGGTTATTGAGTGCTGACTTCGTTTGTATTCATTAAGCCGTTGTGTGGATAAAACATAAAATTCCCACTGATTAATATTCAAAGGCTCTATAGAAGTTTTATCGGTGTGATGAAGCAGACAAAACACATACACGTCGGCGTGTCGTTTCTTGGTGTCAGATTGCTTGTTTGTAAAGCTATCCCAATACAACGCAGGTTTTGTGCTGAATGATATTGTTGAAAGAGAACGCTGAAACCATGACTGAATAAACCCTGAAGATTTTACTTCAATTTTTATTCCTTCCGGAGTTTTCAGATCATAAGCGCTCCATTCATCTCTGAGAATATTCAAATCCAAGCCCAATGCTGTTGCAACAATAAACTCTGCGAAGCCGCCACGAATGGTATTTGACAGGATGTCTGATGTACTCCAGCGCCAAAAGTCCAGAATGGAATAATCCAGTTCTTTCCCATCAAATATCAATTTCTCATTTCCGGTTTTTGGCAAGGGTGTTATTCTGTCGAGATTCATATTGCCGGGATCGTGCATTGTACCTTTGTTTTAAATGCCTGCCTCCTAAGCATAGCCTGCCGACGCAAACAGTATTGATAATACTACAAAACATAAGAGGAGTTTATTTTTCATAGGATTGGGGGTTGATGGGGAGTTTAGGAAATTAGAGGGGGATTTGGAATTTATAGGTTACTCTGTTTTATATTAATAATACTCTTTTCCAATTTGACTCATAATTATTTGTGTATTGGCATTCTTGAATTTAAGGATAAAGTATTGCTATTCCAAGCCTTGCAGTGTGAGATGATAATTTCTGAAGAACATCGGCAAATAATTTGTCTTTGGCTTTTGCAATAATTTTATACTCTAAAGAATTTTTCAAATCATCTTCATTTACAGTTTGGAATTTGTAAAAATTAAAAATTATCATTTGCGGTTTTTCAATGTTTTCAATATGAATCGGATGCAGGAAAGAGTAAAACCCGTCTCCTTTGAAATATTTATCTATCAGCTTTTCATCAAAATCCAACATTATTCCACCAATAATTCTAGATTGAAGTTGCTTCTTTTTGCCGGCAAAATCGCAAGGAGGTGTTATTTCAATAGCTATTCGTTTGATGCTTTTCGGGTTTTCAACTTCTTTGCCCGCGTTATCTATCCTCTTGTCCATGAAATCTTTGTGCTCACTTATTTTTATTTCATTCTCTTTGCTGTAAAAATGATTAAAATATATCGGGTTTCTATTTTCAACAACCTCATAAATATTTCCAGGGAGTACTACAGCTTGCAACAAGTTTTGAAAATCCAACAATAAAAGTGAATTTAATTTTGAAAAAATACTTAAGAACTTACCTGAAATAACAGAATATGA
>CAZNRQ010000525.1:0-2903 GCA_964574845.1 uncultured Bacteroidales bacterium | reverse complement strand
TGCACCAAAATCAAGTAATATCAGGTCCCCATTCTTCAGTCTCTGGTCGTTTTTCACATAATGCAGCACGCAGGCATTTACACCCGAAGCCACAATGGGATAATAGGCGTGTCCGCCTGCCCCGTTGCTGATAAATTCGTGGGTGATCTCGGCTTCCACTTCATATTCCATCATACCCGGACGGGTGCTTTTAAGCAAACGCCAGAACGCTTTTTCGGTGATATCACAAGCCTGCTGCATCATCTTTATTTCTTCAGGTTCCTTGCACATGCGGAATTCTGTGAGCATAGGATTCAGCCTCTCGAATTTATGAGTGGGATAGTCATTCTTCATTCTTTGGGCAAAACGTAATTCTCTGGAAGGAACCTCGGTGGAAAAACGTGCATCTTCATGCAGGTTCAGGTAAATATATTCCGAGCGAAGTACTAGGTCCTTCATGGTATCTTCAAAACTATCCAGCCATTTTATGGTCTTTACTCCCGAGACTTTGGAAGCTTCTTCCAGACTGTATTTATGGCCATACCACGTAACCATACTGTCGTTGGTCTGAACCGTGAAAACAATTTCGCGCAGCGCTTCGGTAGGATGGTCGGGGCAAAGGCATAGAATACATTTTTCCTGATCGAGGCCGGTCAGGTAAAACATGTCGGAACTCTGCCTGTAAGGATGGTACTGATCGCCGTTCCTATGGCATTCGTCATTCGATAAAATTATGGCTACTGAGCCGGTTTTAAGCCTGCTAACAAGTTTCTTACGGTTGCGGACGAATAGATCTGAATTGATATTTGTATAACGCATAATTGAGATTTATTAAATGTTCGGATTTTTTTTTTGTAAAATTAAATTAAAATTTACCTTTGTTTCGCTAATACAAGAATTAAATTTTTCTACTATCCTCTTAAGTATTTTTTTATTTTCCAAAACCGGATCATATGAACAACTTGTTTAATTATTCCTCGATTACGAAAAAAATTATCATGGGTGCCTTTGGCTTGTTTCTGGCCTTGTTTTTACTGGTACATCTCACCATCAACCTCTTGTTGCTTTGCGGTGACGACGGAAAATTATTCATGGCAGCCTCTGAATTCATGAAAACCAATATTTTCATAAAAGTGTTCGAATATGTGCTCTTCGGAGGTTTCTTCATTCACATACTGTTTGGGGTAATTGTAACATTAAAAAACTGGGCATCGCGTCCGGTGCGTTATTTCACCCCCAATAAATCCACCACTTCATTTTTCTCGAAATACATGATCTATACCGGTGCCATTGTTTTTGTTTTCCTTATACTGCACTTCATGCATTTCTTCTTCGTGAAATTAGGTTGGGTTAATGCTCCGGCCGGAGTGGATAAACATGACTTCTACACCATGGCCGTGATGTTGTTCACCAACAAGATCTATTCAATAATCTACATTGCCTTTTTTCTCTTTCTCGGCTTCCATCTCAATCATGCTATTCAATCAGGTTTCCAGACTCTGGGATTGAACCACAATAAATACAATGCCACCATCAAAACTGTCAGTACCATTTATGCCCTGATAGTTACCATAGGTTTTACTATTGTTCCCGTTTATTTCATGTTTTTCTTTTGATCCACTGACCAACAAGATCTTTATTCGTTAATTCAAAAATAACAAGCAGCAATGACAAAGATAAATTCAAAAATTCCGCAAGGGCCTTTGACCGAAAAATGGAGTACATACAAAGCAAACTGCAAGCTGGTTAATCCTTCCAACAAACGCAAACTCGATATCCTTATCGTGGGTACCGGTCTGGCAGGAGCTTCAGCCGCCGCCACCCTCGGCGAACTCGGCTACAACGTGAAAGTGTTCTGTTATCAGGACAGCCCCCGCCGCGCTCATAGTATTGCTGCGCAAGGTGGTATCAATGCTGCTAAAAATTATCAGAACGATGGCGACAGCGTCTATCGTTTGTTCTACGACACCATAAAGGGCGGCGACTATCGTGCCCGCGAAGGCAATGTCTATCGTCTGGCTGAGGTCAGCAACGGCATCATCGATCAGTGCGTGGCGCAAGGTGTTCCCTTTGCCCGCGATTATGGTGGATTGCTCGACAACCGTTCGTTCGGTGGAGCTCAGGTTTCCCGCACATTCTATGCCCGCGGACAAACAGGTCAGCAGCTTTTGTTGGGTGCTTACAGTGCCCTGAGCCGTCAGATCAAAAAAGGAAGCGTAAAGCTTTACAACCGCCGCGATATGCTCGACGTGGTGGTGGTCGATGGCAAAGCCCGCGGAATTGTGGTTCGCAACCTGGTTACCGGACAAATCGAAAAATATTTTGGCCATGCTGTGGTACTGGCCACCGGTGGCTACGGAAACGTATATTTCCTTTCTACCAATGCCATGGGTTCCAACGTAACTCCTATCTGGCGCGCTTATAAAAAAGGTGCTTATATGAGCAACCCTTGCTACACCCAGATCCATCCCACCTGTATTCCCGTTCACGGCGATTTCCAGTCGAAACTTACTTTGATGAGTGAGAGTCTCCGCAACGACGGACGTATTTGGGTGCCCAAAAAACTCGAAGATGTTGCCAAGCTGCGCAAACGCGAAATTAAACCCGTCGATATTCCTGAAGAAGACCGCGATTACTATCTCGAGCGACGCTATCCGGCTTTCGGAAACTTAGTTCCCCGCGATGTGGCTTCACGTGCCGCCAAGGAGCGTTGCGATGCCGGTTACGGTGTCAGCCATTCCGGATTGGCCGTATTCTTGGATTTCAAAGATTCCATCAAACGTCTCGGCAAGAGCGTCATCGAAGAGCGTTATGGCAACCTCATTCAAATGTATGAGCAAATCATAAACGAAAATCCTTACGAAACCCCTATGATGATCTATCCTGCGGTGCACTACACCATGGGCGGCATTTGGGTCGACTAC
>CAZNRQ010000524.1:0-2906 GCA_964574845.1 uncultured Bacteroidales bacterium | reverse complement strand
CTTTTGTCAAAAGGCTCTTCCGGGAATTGAGGGGCCTTTTTTTTATTGAAAAAAATTGCCGCACTGTGGGTGCGGCATTAAAAAACATTGATCTGAAGCAGATTTAAATAGGATTGCCCTAATATGAAATTAATAAATCCACCTAATTACCTCAAAGGCTTCGGCAAATTTTTCGCCAATCTGTGCGCCACGAGCAGAGGCAAGTCCTTTGATGAAATCTTTGGTGAAATAGTGCCGCTTGATGTATTGCTGAGATTTATAAAAATCAATAATAGCAATTTTGCTTTTAATATTAGCCTCAGTCAAGCGAACAAAAAACTGTGTGTCGAACTGAATGTTGTTCCATGGCAATTCGTAGCTAATAATGCTGCTGTTAGTCTTAAAGGCCCTGATCATCTCGTTTGCCACAACGGCATGATCCTGATGAAAATCGTGAAGCGATGGGCCAATGACCAGATCGGGTTTAAATTCTTTTCTAATTTTTACCAATATTTCTAATACTTCCTGTCGTGAATCATCCAGTTTACGAACCTTAAAATTAAAAACCTTATAATTATTCTCTTTCAGTCCCAAAAACCTAGTAATGTTCACGAATTCATCGGCCAGAGCCGTTTTAGGCAGTTCGGCAGGCAATGAATCTTCAGCGGTAGAAAACACCACCCAAAAAATCTCTTTATTTTGTTGTAAAAGCTTTGAAATAGTGCCGCCACAACCCAATTCGGCGTCGTCTGTATGTGGAGAAAGTATGAGAATTCTGTCTTTATTCATTAAATAAGGGTTTTATATTTTTTCTGCCATTTAGCACGTCTAAATTACATAAAAGAATTTAATTCGGTTTTGAAATCCGGCATATTAAACTTCCCTTACCATCATAACAGCCTCACCTTCTATAGCGATTGTCCCGTCAGGCTTATAGGCAATAGTTCTGAAAATTACGATAGGTTTGTCTTCCCTGACACTAATTACCTCAATTACAGCATTAATCTCTTCATCGACATAAACCGGGGCTTTAAAGGACATATTGTGTCCCATATATAAGGTGCCCTTTCCTGGCAATTCCGAACCCATCAATCCTCCAAAAAGACCTGCAACCAAAAAGCCCTGAACAATCGGCCGATCAAACCCTGCACGCTGGGCTACCTGCAAATCATGATGTATAGGATTGGAATCATTTGACAATTTGGCAAATTGCTTGATCTCAAAATCCGTAAAACTCTTTTTTTGTGATGCTTTATCACCAACCTTTATTTTCATGGGCATCAGTTATGGCATTATTTTCTTTAATTTTTTCTGAATGGCAAGAAATTCTTCCATTTTAGTTGCAGGAGAACCCAACCATGTTTCAGAATTTGGAACATTTTTAGTGACAACACTTCCAATACCAATGGTTACGTCATCCCCTACTTCGACTTTTTCTTTTATTGTGGAATTGACCCCAATCCATGACCTATCGCCAACACGTGCACCCCCGCAAAGAACGGTGGCTGCCGTGATAAGCGTGTCATTGCCCACAGTGGAATTGTGACCTATATGACAGTAGTGATCTATTTTAGCTCCTTTCTTGATCCGGGTTTCGCCCAGAGCTCCTCTGTCAACATTTACATAAGGATATATTTCGACAGAGTCTTCAATATAAACTGACCCCAGATGGTGAAATTTCTCAAGTTTTCCGTCCTCATTTCTTACAAAACCAAACCCATCAGAACCAATCATCGAAAAAGGATGAATAATGACATTGTCGCCAATTGTTACATTATCGCCAATCACACAGTGTCCTTTAATAATAGAATTGCTTCCGATCACAGCTTTTCCGATAATACAATATGGTCCTATTGAAACCATTTCGTTAATCTGAGCTTCCTTATCAATGATAGCAGAAGGATGTATGCCCCATTTTGTATCCTCAACTAAAAAAAGACTCAAAATTCCGGTAAATACAAGCTTAGGGTCCTCAACGCAAATGAAAGTTTTTGGGCTATCCTTAACCACATCATTGATGTGACAAATTATGACATTCGCTTTGGTGCGGGCAATTATTTCAGCCCCATCAGATTTCCCCGGCTTTAGCCATACAATGCTATTTTGGTTAGCATCGTCAATAGGCTTCACATTGGTTACAGAGAGATTTTCGATGCTGCCAACAATGCGATACTCTTTAATAATTTCAAGGATCGTAGTTATATCAATAATCTTATTCATTTTTATTCTTCCATTGATGGTTTACAACAAAATCTATCAGGAACTCTGTAGGATTAATATTCTCACTAATAAACCTATCTCTTTTTTTCAACCATAACAATTTAAGATCAACGGTTTCCAATAATTCGAATATTTTATCTTTTGCATCGTCAATATTATCAAAATAATATTGAAGTTCATAGTTGTTCTGTAATTTTTGATGAACACCCATTTTTTTTGCCTGCTCATTTATAATTATACTGGGAGTTGCCAACAGGCAAGCTTCGGTAGCGGTTGTCCCTCCTTCACCAATATAAAGCTTTGCAAAAGCCAGAGCATCGTGCAATCGGGATGGTTTAATTTTAATTTTATATTTTTCAAGTTCCTCGGACAACACTGCCTCGGAAGAAATAAATACTTTAATTTTCAACTCCTCCATTTTTTTTATCACCGATAAAATAGATTCTGATTTGCTTTTGTTCAGATTTTGGCTGTCATGAGTAGCACTCCACGAAATCAATCGGAATATCACGTATTCATCAGACTGTGAAAGGCCCAACTCCGACAAAACGTTTATATCGGGTTTGAAATACTGAGGATGTAAATAGAAAAGTTCGTGAATACCCTTATATCTTAATTGTTTTTTACCCAGTTCGCCCTGAAAAATATCAGGAACAAGGATTTTTTTAGTAAATGGCCTGTATAATCTGACTTGCTCCATATTGCCT
>CAZNRQ010000523.1:0-2912 GCA_964574845.1 uncultured Bacteroidales bacterium | reverse complement strand
CACTAATTTGCACGTATATGATCACTAAAGAACAAATAGAAGAGTTTTACAGCCAGCCGCTGATTGCCATGATTGGCGTGTCGCGCAACACCAAGAAGTTTGGTTATGTTGCTTACAACGAACTGAAGAAAAAAGGATTTAAAGTAGTTCCGGTGAACAGTTTTGCCGACACCATTGATGGGGCGACTTGCTATAAGAGCATTGAAGCTTTGCCCTCTGAAGTTACAGGAGCTGTGATACTAACTCATAAAAAAGAAACCCTGGGTGTGGTAGAGCAATTGCTGAACAAAGGCATCAAACAGATATGGATACAGCAAGGCTCGGACACGCCACAGGAGATAGAACTGGCCAAAAAAAATTATGCCAACTTGATAAATGGCAAATGCATCATCATGTTTTCGGGTTCGCTGAGTGGAATGCATAAGTTTCATTACAATATCTCGAAGTTCTTTGGCCGAATACCTAAATAACTGCTAATACAATTTCAGCCTGCAGGCTGCATTGGCTTATGGAGAAACCTTACGATAATCTGTTGATCTATTACCTGAGCGGAACCGGCAATGCACTGGCCGGAGCCCGATGGATGGCCGAAAATGCAGAGAAAAAAGGTGTCGCAGCCCAATTGATCCCCATCGATCGCCAGACAAATCCTTTCATCCCGGAAATAAAAGGCCGCTCGCTCATAGGTTTCAGTTTTCCTACCCATGGTTTTGGCATTCCCTGGGCCATGTTGAAGTTTGTATGGCGTTTTCCCAGGCTGAAGAATTCAAAGGTTTTTATCTGCAATACCCGTGCTGGTTCTAATATGGGCAAGGTTTTTCTGCCCGGCATCAGCGGCATGGCACAATGGATACCTTTCCTCATCCTTTTGCTGAAAGGCTATGGCATAAAAGGTCTTTTGCCCTTGGATATGCCTTCGAACTGGATTTCGGTTCATCCGGGTTATTCCAAAAAATCGGTGGAGGCAATTTTTGCACATTGCCATGGGGTGGTCAATCGGTTTACTGAGCGTTTGTTGGCCGGCAAAAGATCATACCATCCTTATGTTTTCATTTTTATTCCTCTCGATCTGGCCCTGGCGCCCATCATGATAGGCTATCAGATGTACGGACGATTTCTGTTTGCCAAGCTTTTTGTGGCTACCGACAAATGCGATGGCTGCGGCATTTGTGTGGACAAATGCCCCGTGAGGGCCATTCGTATGTATGGTGCCAAGCCTTACTGGACCCTAAATTGCGAAAGCTGCATGCGCTGTATTAATATTTGCCCCAAAAAGGCCATTCAGGTTTCGCACCTTATGGCGGCCCTCATCATTATTGCCATGTCGGCCATTCCCTTCTATTTACTAATCATCGAACTGTTCAGCCGCCTGCCCGGACAAGCATTCAGCACCATCGATTTTTTTGCCGAATGGGGCCTCAAAGTGTTGATGTTTTCGGCCATCTATGGTTTTGTTTACCTGCTGATGAGGTTTAGGGTATTCAGCCTGTTGGTGGAATACACCTCGCTAACCCGCTATTGGCGGGGCTATCGTGCGCCCGGCATTTTTCCTAAAGATTTTTTCAGGTTGGGGAAGAAGGGGAAATAGTTATTCTACTTTCAATGGTGGGGGACTGGTGCAAGTATGCTTCTTGTATCAATATGATTGTTTTCTTGTGCTGTGGTCATCAGTTCAGATTTGGTGGTTTCAACTTCAAATAATGTTCTTCCTACTTCGAACTGCGTTCTTTCAACTTCAAACAACGTTCTTTCAACTTCAAACGGTGTTCTTCCAACTTCAAACAGCGTTCTTTCAACTTCAAACAACGTTCTTTCAACTTCGAACAACGTTCTTTCAACTTCAAATAGCTTTCTTTCAACTTCACATAAACTGGTTAGGGGATAGTATAAGTTGCCTTCATACTTTCTTTAAGATAAATCATTATTAGAAAAGATGTTTGTTTTCACCCATTTAGTGATACACCATAGCCATCCTCCTCATCTGTCAGGGTTTGTTTGTATTGTCTTTTTGACTTTTTAGGTTGGTTTTTCTGGTTTTTCCCCGAACTTTTCATGATTTGTATTTTTAGGAATATTTTTTTAACCATAAAGATACATAAGATGGAATTTTTTGTATATTTGTAAAAGCACAAAACCAATTATTTTTTTGTATAAAAAAACCAAATCCATGAAAAAATTAAGTACTCTGATAATCGCCTTGTTAACCACTTTGCTGGTAAACGCACAACAGTCCACTTTTTCCAAAGTTTACTATGATGTTGCGGGCAATGAGCAGGCCTATGATGTAGTGCCTACTTTCGACCATAGCTATTTGGTGGTCGGTAGCAGAGACCTAAACGGACTGGTGATGAAGATAGACCTCGCAGGAAATTTACTCTGGTCAAAAAAGATTGGTGATGATAATATGACCGAATTGAGTCGTATAATTACCACTTCCGATTCCAATTACGTCATGATGGGGCAATGTAAAAATAGTGTTCTGAATGATCATGATGTCTTTTGCGTGAAGATTAATTCTGCTGGCGACACCCTTTGGTCTAAGTCCATTGACATGGGAGCTGATGATTATGCCAAATCCATTCAGATGACTTTCGACAAAGGTTTTATCATTTCAGGAATCCGAAACCAAACAACGGTTACTCCTTATTCTTTAATGTTTGTAATCAAGCTCGATGCTGCGGGCAATCTTGTCTGGTCGAAAAAGATTTCCAAAGGCAACTGGGAAAATGAAGCATTTTCTGTAAAGCAATTGCCCGATAGTGGTTATGCTGTGATAGGATTTACGGAAGATCAGGTGGGGTCTAATTTCGAAGGCCGAGCTTGTCTAATTAAGCTACTGCCTGATGGAACTTTTTCTTGGGCCAAATCCATAAGTCCGTCATTCAATATGGGGTATGATATTGAAATAACTC
>CAZNRQ010000522.1:0-2920 GCA_964574845.1 uncultured Bacteroidales bacterium | reverse complement strand
TCCTAAAGATGGAGGTGCCAAATAATGTCAGGAAACGACGTAACATTTGAAAGAATCAACGGGGGATTAGCCCGTCAGTTGCCTTCGGAAGATCACATCTCCGGGTTGATCTTTTTTGGTGTTCCCCTGCCGGTAGGCTTTGGAACAGATAAGATAAAAAGACTTACCTGTACTGAAGATGCAGAACAGTTAGGCATTGCTGCTGGCAGTGTTGATTACAAAGTTGTTCATTATATGGTAAGCGAGTTTTATCGCAAAGCTCCGGGCGCGATATTATTCCTGGGACTATTCCCGACTCCGGGAACCTGGAACTTTAACGAGTTGTGGCAGATGAAACAATTCAGTAAAGGCAAAACAAGGCAGTATGGCGTGTACGTTACCAAAGCTTTTGCTACGGCTGATGTGGAAGCCATACAGTTGGTATGTGATAAGCTGAGGAAGGAGCATGCTCCGGCCAGTGTTTTGTATGCTGCTGATTTCTCAGCCATAGAGGAAACAGGATTGGCGGATCTTCATGAACTGGAGTGTCCGAATGTATCTGTTGTTTTTGGTCAGGATGGCAACGGTGTGGGAGCAGCTTTATTTGCCAGTACCGGCAAATCTGTCGCATGCCTGGGCGCTATGCTGGGTGTTGTGGCCTCGGCTCAGGTTCATCTTTGCATTGGGTACCTGAGAAAATTCAGAATGGACGATATTGTTGAACTCAGTGAGCCATGCCTTGCGAATGGCGATAGTATTCTTATTTATAACGATGATCAGTTAAACGATATCGAGAATAAAGGGTACTTATTTTTGCGCACCTATGACGATACCGGCAAGGTATATATCAACGATTCGCGTACTGCTACATCACTTGACAGTGACTACTGTACGATAGAAGGTAATCGTGTAATGGATAAGGCGGAGAGAGAAATAAGAAAGGCAATTTTGCCGGAATTAAAGGGACCTCTCTATGTGAATGCCGAAGACGGTCTTCTTGATCCTAATACCATTGCCTATTTTGAAACACTGGCAAATGAGCCTCTTTCCACGATGAAAAAGGCTGGTGAGATATCCGGTTGGACGGCAATGATTCCGGCTGATCAGAACGTTATTTCCAGTTCGGAACTGGTGATTGTCGTTGGTGATGTACCCGTTGGCGTTGCCAGAAAGATTAGGATAAAAATAGGTTATGTACTTAAAACAGCCTAATCCGCACAGCTCGTAAATTTATTAATAATAAATACTAAAAATTAAATAGGATGAACTTTGAACCCTTAATAAACGGAAGGCTGTACGGATGGTCTGACATAACCTGTAATGTCAGCGGCACTATTGTGTCGGGCATACTGGCCATTAATTACAAGGACAAACAAAAAATTGAAGGAGTTTATGCCGGTGGCAGTGACTATAATGGTTTGGGAGTCGGTAATAAAGAACGTACCGGTAACATTTCGCTCCTGAAAGAGGAAGTTGATGCCCTGGTGAATGCTATACCTTCAGGACGCATACAGGATTATCCCCCGTTCCCTATCATAGTATCGTACATGCCGGAAGGCGCTACGACATTTTCTACCAATAAACTTTTGATGTGCAAATTCACTGAAAACAGTGTTGATGTCAAACAGGGTGATACCTCAATTGGAGTACAGATTGAACTTTTTATAGGAGACATAAAATGGAAGTAAAAAATTACCCACTGGGTGTTACCCAGGAATTGATTGACGAATGGAAACGCATTTGGAAAGGCGTTACTCTTATTACGGTGAAAAAGGTGGTAAAGGTCCCTTCGACAGGCTCAGGGACCGAAGAGACCGAAGAGACCAAAGAATATCATGGTTTTTTTAGAAAGCCCGATTTAAAGGTTATGTCAGCAGCCGGCACGTTCTCAAAATCTGATCCATTAAAATCCGGAGAGGTTTTTTACAATAACTGCAAGCTGAAGGTTGATCCGGAAATGGATTCGGATGACGAACTGAAAGTTTCGGCCATGCTTCAGGTAGCACAATTATTTATAATTCACGAGACAGAAGTAAAAAACTTATAGAAGCTCTCGCCGTGCCTGAAGGCGAGGGTGGTGAACTAAAAAGACATGCAGTTCTGATCAGGCATTTTTTTCATGTAGATCCCTGGAGTCTGGACGAAGGGGATTTTGCACAACTGGCAGCCGATGCCAAGTTTTTAGAAAACCGGCAAGAAAAATTTAATCAACTCGCGCAACTACAAGCCCTGTCGCGGGTATTCGGAATCAAGAAGTAAACCATGAGCAACCCTACCGTCGAAGTAAAATTTGTAATCCTTGATCAAATCACCGCCGGGGTGAGTAAGATCGATGATGTCATGGGTAGTTTCCAAACGCACATGGGTAAGGTGGGAAATTACATCGATGAGGTAGGAAAGAAGTTCTTCTTTATGAATCAGCTTGCTGATGGCATGAGAATGTTCAATACAGCAGTTAAAGACTTCGCAGCTCCAGGAGCCAACTTTCAACAACAGATTGCCGATCTGAGCGCGATCACCGGGCTAACCGGAGATAACCTGGACATCATTGCCAAATCATCGAGACAAATAGGAAAGGATTCGGGCCTTGGTGCTTCAGCAGCAGCTGAGGCTTACAAGCTTTTGGCAAGCAATATTGACTATACTAAAGTAGGCATCCAGGGTCTTCAGGATCTGCAAAAGAATACTGTTATTTTAAGCCAGGCATCAGGGGCAGATATGGCCACGGCTGCTAATGTAATGAGTGGCGCCATCAATCAATTTCAATACGCAGCCACTGAAGCCAAGAGAGTAACGAATGTGCTTGGCGCCGGTGCGAAATATGGTGCCGCAGAAGTGGAGGATTTAGGTGCGTCTTTAAAAATTGCCGGCTTTACTGCTTCTCAAGCAAATGTTAGTATTGAGGAGGCAACAGGAGCTATCGAGGTTATGAGCCAATCAA
>CAZNRQ010000521.1:0-2920 GCA_964574845.1 uncultured Bacteroidales bacterium | reverse complement strand
TACTTATACTATATTATTTTTATTTCATTCATGTCGTTATCATGAAAACATCTATAAAAAACAAAAATTTTTTATATAAAAAATTGTACACAATGAAAAAAGCGCTCTACAAAAATTGTTGTCGTTTTGGTAATTTCTACAAAAAAAACTGGAAAGTTCTAGTAGGAGCAAAGCTATTTCTCTTAGTTATCGCTATGACGATAGTATTTTCTACTCGAAGAAATATAGGTACCAATATAATGCATGGAGGACTTCCTACGTATGCAGAATGATTATGTGGAGATAATGTTTGTGCATCAAAAGATGCGTATTGTGGATTAAGTACCTCTGATTGTTCTAAAATAAATACGTGAACTTGCGCATCTATTACTTGATGTTCTGTCAAATCCGTAGATAAATTTTCTTGTAGTGGAACAACATTTAGTTGTAGTGACTTTTCTAAAGATACCTCTTGTAAGATAGCTTGATGTACTCGAAGTGGTGAAACTATAGGATGAACATGTACCAATGATGATGGTAAAGGTGGACAGATAAATGAGATGTGTTCTTCTCTCTGAGCATCTGCATGTAAAGAAATTGGTACAAACAGTGCTGGTGATTGTTCTCGATCTGTAACTAGCTCTGCTGAGATATGTGGTGGAAATATTACCATTCCGAAAGAAGAAGGTGAATGTACTGCGTTAAAAAACAGTTTCGCAATGTATACCATAGATATAGGAACTACTCGATATCCAGCATATATAGAAGATAAAACTTCTTGTCCAGCTGATTGTAGCGTACAGACCTGTGGTAATGGAATCAAAGAATGAACTGAACAATGTGATGATGGAAACATCATGGATGGTGATGGTTGTAATGGTTCTTGTCAATCTGAATGGATTGCGGGCTCTAACATCTCAACAAATACCGAACAACATATTAAATCAATAATTAGTATCTCCGAATGATGAGCTCAGTTAAAAGCAAAACTTTGTCTAGCAAATCTCATGAGGATGGAGTGAAATATATTAGACTCTTTGTGACAATTGCAAAATATTATGACAAAGAATTCTTTCGATGTAAATAATTTTCCTTATGTTCTTTATCTTACCACTTTAGATAATATAGATGCCAATGATTTAGTAAGTGCACTTACGTACTTTAATGTCCTATGAAATGCATGGGGATTACCACCTCTTAGTGATCAATCAGCTGTGCGCAGCCAGGCACAATCGTATTATAATATGTTTTTTTGGTGACCCATTACCATTGAATGATGGGCAATGACTCCATTGGATGATGGAAAAACCTATGATAAGGGTATCGTAGCTATGTGTAGTCCATATTACGCGTTTTGCGGGAATGGCGTCCTAGATACAGGAGAACAATGTGATGACGAAAACACTATGGATGGTGATGGATGTAGTAGTACCTGTACTACAGAAGCTGTTGTTAGTGATATAAGATGTGGTAATAGTATCTGTGATAATATTGAAGCCATCTGCAAATTAAATAATAGTAGTTGTAACGCTATAGATACCAATGCATGTGATTGAATTATCTGATGTACTAAAACAACGAATCCGATATATTCATCATGTACTGGTAGTACGTTTAACTGTAGTGATATCAAAGATGATTCTATGTGCAACAATATATGATGTAACCGAACGGGCGGAGTTTGTTCAAACATAAACACGAAAGGTAGTCAGATATCTGAAACATGCAGCTCTCTTTCCCAAGGACAATGTTCCATTGCACAAAAAAATACTATTGGTGATTGTTCATCAGAATACAAAGGAAGTACAGATGCTTGTCAATGAACAATTACTTCACCGACTACTAAATATGATTGTGATCAGTTGATCGCAAAATTAACTCCATACGGTTATTCACTTGATTATTGGACTCCTGCTTATAGAGAAGATAATGCATCTTGTTCAGCTGATTGTATTTCTAAACCTATTTGTGGTAATGGAATACAAGAATGAAATGAAGAATGTGATGATTGAAATACTACTGATGGTGATTGATGTACTTCGCAATGTTATAGTGAACCGTATTGTGATATATCTATGACAGGTGCAACAGATGAATCTCCATTCACTGCATATTTTACCTATAAAATTGGTGGTAATTCTACAGTAGATTTTATGCAATTTGATACAAATACAACTGGAGGTATCGATGATCCCGATAATCTCTGAAAATTCCAACATATATATCCGCTAGCTGATACTACACAAGATCCTACACTTTATATTTCCAGTAAAACTCATCCTGAACTTCAAGCTACGTGTTCTGCAGCTACACCGATATGTAGTATATTTACTCCAGAAATGTGTAGTTCTGATGCTTTAGGTGACCGATGATTCAAGTGTGCAGATATTCCACAATCAGAATGTGTATTTTTGATTGAACTCTATAAGGCAACTGATTGACCAAATTGGACAAATAGTGGGTGATGGTTAGATAATCCTAACGCATGTGAGCGATATGGTATTACCTGTACGAGTAATTCTGTAAATACGAAATCATCAGCTATAGTAAAAGATACAAAATCATCAGCCATAGTAAAAAATTCAAAATATCTTGCATCTATTAATCTTTCTAACAATAACTTAGGAGGAAAACTTCCATCAACTATTGATGTACTACTACCATATGTATATGGAATTTTAAATATAAACACATCATCAGATATAAATACAAAAGTAACTATAAAATCAACATCAACTACAGATACTACGACAACAGTTAGTAAATTATTTCAAAAGAGTATGGTAAATAGTATATTTCAATCAAGCAAAGCAACTTCATCAGGAACATCTCAAGATACATTACTAAAAAGAAGATTAGGTGATATGGTACAGTTTGCACCTGTCAGTCAAAAGTCATCCTCAAAAATAGATTTAGGTAAATTAAACCTTTACAACATTGT
>CAZNRQ010000520.1:0-2922 GCA_964574845.1 uncultured Bacteroidales bacterium | reverse complement strand
CAAATACAACCTCTGAAGGCAAAACGTATTTTAATATTTCCAGAAAGTCTTCCATAGCTACTCAAATAATATTTGCTGCAAATATACGGATTAATCTAAACACTAAGGCCCTGTTTGTGTTGCAGGATGAGAAAGCGGTTCGTATAAGCAGTTCAGGTATTATCTACTTCAGGAAAAAGTTGTTACTTTGCTTAAAATACTTCCGCATGGATGGACAAAACAGAAGCGATATTATTATTGGAGCTTTGGTAGGAATAGTGAAGAAAGAAGATCAGAGGTCGGGCCGAATCACCGAAGGAATTGTTAAGGATATACTGACCAAAAGTCCTTTCCATCCGCATGGCATCAAAGTGAGGCTCGAAAGCGGAGAGGTAGGCCGCGTGAAAGAAATAACCGAAGAATGACCTTATAGGATGAAAGCATTTTCTCTCAAAGAACTCAAAGCGGAACTTAGCACTTTATCACCGGTGGAGGTGGCTGAGATATGTTTGCGCCTGGCAAAGTATAAAAAAGAAAATAAGGAATTGCTGGCTTATCTGTTGTTTAATGCCGGCGATGAGGTCACTTATATAGCGGAGGTGAAGGAGCAGATGGATGAGCAATTTGATGACGTTAACCAAACCAATCTATACCTCACCAAAAAGATGTTGCGCAAGATACTGCGCACCACCAATCGCTTCATTAAATATTCGGGTGCAAAGCAAACGGAGGTGGAACTTCTTATCTACTTTTGCCATAAAGTGAGAAATTCGGGCATACCTTATCAAAGCAATAAGGCACTGGATAATCTTTACCTGAGATTGATAGCAAGGATAAAGAAATCTATTTCCATGTTGCACGAAGACCTTCAGTATGATTATACGGTGGAGCTGAAACCATTGTTATAATCGATGATTTTTCACTAGGCCCTACCTTTAGGCCAGGCATCTATTGCAATACGTATTTGGCTTCAGCCAAAACTATGGTTAATTTCAGAATAAGAGTACCGTAGGTATGATATTTTGGTGGAATAGTTAATTACATCATGACATTAAGTGCGGCAGGTACGACATTAATAATTAAGAAATTTCGTGGCAAATAATATCTATCTCTATTACTGTTTAATCAACCACAGATAAAGATATTCTACCTTTTCCCTTGCCCAGGGAGTTCTTCTCAGGAACTTCAGGCTCGATTTTAAACTGGGATTGGTTTTGAAACAATTGATGCTTACCTTATAGCTTAATTCTTCCCACCCAAAATGATCGACAAGGTGGATCAATATGGTTTCAAGGGTTATTCCGTGAAGCGGATTGTTGGGTTGTTGCTGAGGAGTATCGGATTTCATTATCAGAAAAGTGAATGGATGATAATTGATTCAAAATATAACTCAATACCTTGACTTGCCTGATTTGTTATTCTTTTTGATACGTTTTCCGCCTTTGGTAAATTTCGGATTACGTTTGTAGGCACTTCCCAGGTTGATCTTTTTATTCTTTTCCTTCTTCTCGTGAAAAGCCCCTTTCAGATTCTCGGGATCGGGATCTCTGAGGTAGTTCTTGTCGAAGAGGATGCCTTGTTTTTCGTCTTCCCACAATACTTTCGAAATCACCACTCCTTTGGGCATGGGTTCCATGGGTATGGCTTTCTGCATCATTTCCTCAATTTCATGCTGATATGCCTGTTCGGTAGGATTGATAAATGAAATGGCGATACCTTCTTTATCGGAGCGGCCGGTGCGGCCAATACGGTGAATATAATCGCCCGGCATTTCGCCCAGATCGAAATTGATGACGTGGGAAACATCGGAGATGTCCATTCCACGTGCAATGATGTCGGTAGCTATAAGCAATCGGGAGGTTCCTTCGCTGAACAACTTCAGCGCATGCATACGGTTGTTATGCGATTTGTAGGAGTGAATCACACCCACCTGTTCGGGGAATATTTTATCGAGTTGCTCGAAGAGGCGGTCTGCCAGTTTCTTGGTTGCTACAAAGACCAATACCTTGCTTAACTCGCTTTCATTTTCGAGAAGGTATTTCAGCAGGTTCACCTTGGTATTGAAGTTGGGCACATGGTAAGCGATCTGGTCTATCTTATCGATGGGGGTTCCGTGAGGGGTTATAATTATTTTTTCAGGCCAGGGGATGGTATCAGTAATAAAGGCATCTACCTCTTCGGTCAGGGTAGCCGAGAACATAAGGGTTTGACGTTTGACAGGCAAAATGTTAAGGAGGTTGGTGAGTTCGGTACGAAATCCCAGACCCAGCATTTTGTCCACTTCATCTATAATAAGAGTCCTGATGTATTTTAAACGCAACACTCCGGTCAAAGCCAGATCGGTCAATCGTCCGGGTGTAGCTACCAGAATATCGAGGCCATCGGCCACAACTTGTTTTTGGGTATTGATGTTGGTACCACCGTATATTCCTGCCGAACGAAATTGTGTGTATTTGGTCAGTTTGACGACTTCGTTCAGAATCTGAATTACCAGTTCGCGGGTAGGAGCGACTATCAGAATGCGTGGCTCATTCTGTGCCGAGAATCTTAGTTGGCGTAATACCGGCAACAGATAGGCAAAGGTTTTTCCGGTGCCTGTTTGTGCGATGCCAACCACATTGCGGCCTGACATGACCACAGGATATGCCTTTTCCTGAATGGGTGTGGGACACACATATTCAAGATCATCCAGCGCCCTGATCAGGGGAGTGTTAATATTAAGTTCTTCGAAAGTCACAACTACGTTTTTTATATTCCGGGGCAAAGGTAGTGAGAATCTGCATGAAACTAGCCTATTATGTTTGAATAACAAGAAATACCTGAATGGAATGATATAATCAGCAACACAAACAGGAGTTATTCTGCCTAAGCTTTGCCCTTCCTGTCAGTGAGTAAAGGCCACTGGATCAGAAAAATCATTCTGTCTTTTAGTGTCAATTAACC
>CAZNRQ010000519.1:0-2928 GCA_964574845.1 uncultured Bacteroidales bacterium | reverse complement strand
GACTTCCTCCAGAAATAATTCGGGTTCATCCACATGTACCCAGTGATCGGCATTAGTCAGGGTATGGAGAACGGCCTTAGGGAAGTATCGAAAAATGATCTTCCCATCATCGGCTGTAATGAAATCGGATCGACCACCTTTGAGAAATAGTGTGGGTTTTTCATAGGGAACATCATCGAGAACCGGGGTCATTAAAGTTTCAATATCCTTTATAATGGCCGGCAAATTAGCCTTCCACTCAAACCCTCCCGAATCTCTGCGCTTCAGGTTTTTCATGGCATGGTTTCTCACCCTTGGATCGGTGATGTATCTCGAAAGAAATTCTTCGATGGAAGAAAGTGTGGTCAGGGCCTCAAAATCGACACGGCTCATCACCTCCATCATGTTGGCAATACTCTTGTTGCCCGAATATTTGCGCGGAGCTATATCGACCACTATAAGTTTTTCTATCAGCTCGGGATGCTGCAGAGCCACCGATATAGCCACCCGACCACCCATTGAATGGCCCATCAGATATACACTTGTAAACCCCAAATCGTTTATCAGTTCCACAATATCTTCGGCCATTAACTGCAGATCGAACCCGTCGGAATGAGGCGAATTGCCATGATTGCGCAGATCGGGAAGAATTACCGTGAAGTTTTTTGCCAATTCTTTGGCTGGCATGATCCAGTTGTCGCTCATGCCCAACAAACCATGTAAAACGACAAGAGGCTTGCCCTGGCCGTAAGTTCGATGAAAGAGTTTCATACGCTATAACAATTCACCCGCCAGGTTAGCCAACTCGGAACGTTCGCCTTTTTCGAGGCGAATGTGGGCATAGATAGGATGATGCTTTATCTTATCGATCAACACCGACAATCCGTTACTTTCCGAATCCAGATAAGGGGTATCTATTTGGTAAATATCGCCAGTGAGTATGATCTTGGTATTTTCGCCTGCACGGGTAATAATGGTTTTCACCTCATGTGGTGTAAGGTTTTGCGCCTCGTCGACTATGAAAAATATATTGGAAAGACTGCGGCCACGTATGTATGCCAGAGGAGTGATCACCAACTTTTCTTTTTCAACGGCTTCGGTAATATTCTTGAATTCCTTATCTTTTTCATCGAATTGGTGCTGAATCATCTTCAGGTTATCGAACAAAGGCTCCATGTAAGGATTTAGTTTAGATTTGATATCGCCCGGCAGGTAGCCTATATCTTTATTGCTAAGAGGCACAATGGGGCGGGCCATATAGATCTGTTTGAAGTCGCGTTTTTGTTCCAATGCTCCGGCCAAAGCCAGCAGGGTTTTTCCGGTTCCGGCAATACCCTGAACAGTTACCAGCTTTACGTTGGGATTGAGTATGGCATGCAGGGCAAACACTTGCTCGGCATTGCGCGGACTGATGCGGAAGGCCGAACGTTTTTCGATGCGCTCGATGAGGCCTGTGACCGGATTAAAAAAAGTAAGGGCCGAACTCTTGGTGTTCTTCAGAATGAAATAATGATTGGGAATAGGATTTACTACCCCTATGTCTTCGGGAGTACAAGACCCCGATTGGTATATCTTATCGATGACGCTGCCGGGCAAACCTTCGATGAGGGTTTTACCGGTGTACAAAGACTCTATATCTTTGATCTTTCCGGTTTCGAAATCTTCGGCTACAATGTTAAGCGATTTGGCCTTCAGTCGCAGGTTGATATCCTTTGACACCAGGATAACTTTTTTATCCGGATGGTCTTTAATGAGCGAAAGCGTAGCATTAAGTATGCGATGATCGGGTTTGTCTTCGCCGAAGATCTTACAGGCATCTACATCGCCTCCCTTGCCCGTCATCACCACGGTAAAACTGCCGCTGTTCTTGAAATCAAGCGGGATCCACTCCTGCAGGGTATAATTCAGCGAAAGCGTATCGATGATACGTATGAATTCGCGGGCTTCGAAGTTTTTGATGTCGTTGCCTTTTTTGAAATTATCCAGTTCCTCGAGCACCGTGATGGGAATAGCCACGTCGTTGTTATCGAAGCTGCGGATGGCGTTGTGGTTGTAAATGATAACGGAGGTGTCGATTACAAAGATCTTTTTATCGGCTGATTTTTGTTTTTTAGCCATAGTAGTAGGGGTAGGTTTCTATTGTGAAGTTAAAATTACCCGATATAAAAACGGAAAAGACAAGACGGGATGCTGAGTTACTGACATGGGAGGGTTAATAAAGTGGCGCCAGCAGCAATTAGAGTTGACATCCAATCGATTTTTGTAAATGCCATAATTATTGCCACTTATCCCATTTCATATACACTTTTCCCGAAAGTCTTCTGCCGAAGGGGAAAATCCGGAAGGAGAAGGGGAAAATCTGGAAGGTGATGAGGAAAATCCGGAAGGTGATAAGAAAAAACCGGGAGGTGATGGGGAAAATCCGCAAGGTGACAGGACATAACCGGGAGGTGACAGGAAAAAACCGGAAGGAGAAGGGGAAAAACCAAAAGGTGATGTGTCAAAACCGGAAGGTGATGGGGAAAATCCGGGAGGTGATGAGCAAAGACCGAACAGAGATAGAAGCAATCCGCCAGGTGATAAAACTTATTCCGCAGCTTTCCAATTCATCAAACCTCTGACGCTATTTTTGGGCGCAAACGGAACAATAGAAAAATAAGAGCCGAAACCATCAGGGCAGTCATCAGCAGTATCAGTCCGTTTTGGGTGCTGCCAAAGGTCTCGAAGTTGATATCGGCATAACCCAGGGCAGAAATATATGCCACCACAACTACCAGTCCGTTGTTGATAAAATGAATCAGTATAGACACCCAAAGATTTCCCGACCAGTAAAAAACGTAGCCCAAAAACAGACCCAACAAAAAGCGGGGTATGAAACCGAAAAACTGAAAATGGATGGCACTAAAGATAAAAGCCGTAATGAAAACAGACACATGAATGTTTTTGAAC
>CAZNRQ010000518.1:0-2934 GCA_964574845.1 uncultured Bacteroidales bacterium | reverse complement strand
ATATTCCTTGCTATTCACAATTTCTTTCAGGAAGATCACCTTAACCCTCTTAGTCTTATTGTCGATATAACATCGGAAGAACAGCAGATCTTCCAACGCCCTCAGGTAATCCTTCACAGCCACTTTCGGCAGATGATCCTTCAGGTTGAACGATAGGTTTGGCTCCAGCGAATACAGATATCGGTCCGTATTCGGATTAGGATCCCCGTTACCATCATTCCCGCTCCCAACCCAGTGCGCGTATTCCTCCCAAAGCTTATTCATGCTTTGCACATTGAATAGTACCAGCCGTTTTAGATCTTCATCATTCTCAAAGGGATTATTCTCCAGGAAGTACCCAAGCTTCTTGAATAAGTTGGAAAATACCCATGCATTATACGGAAAAGGAGTAAAGATATTGTAAGCCAGAAGGTAGGTTAGTATATTGGTGTTAGTTTCATCCACATGAAGATTGTTGATCATAAGAAAGAAGTCGCCCATCAGCGCCGGACTGGCAAATTTCCCCGTCTCCATATCCCAGAAATTCACGCAGGGAGTAGTATTGTAATACACATTATTGAATGCTTGTCCCAGTGCCGATACCATATCATCTATTTTCATGGGGAACACGGCATAATTAACCTCCGGGTAAACTTTGTTCACCACTTCATCGAAACCGTCAACGGCATGCAGATAATGAGGTATCTGCGATGCCTCATCCGTTCTCAATTCTATATGCCCCACCGTATGCTCCTCATCCGGCACTACCTCGCTCAGCTCCTTACCGCTGGCCAGATAGTTGAATTCTCCTCTTCCCAATCCTATACTTACCTCAATTTCTTCTGGCCTGGCAAATTTCGCCAACAAAATACCTGACCAGATATGAATACCTTTGAAATGGATTTCAATAGGAATTTCATTCATCGTTACATTGTCAAACGATTCTATACGTAGAGGAAAATTCAGTAGCTTTTTATTCGCGTCAGTATCAGGAATAGTGAAATTAAAGATAAAACTTCCATCATCTTCCCTATGGAAAATAGGACTGCGAAGAGTATAACTTATGGTTATACCCTTCGTGTCCAGGAAAGCATTTTTAGAAGGTATTTTAATCGCAAGCATGGCTTATTTTGAAAATTCACTCCATTGCAGTAAAAATTCTCCCTTTATGATAAAATGGGTTCCGTTTTCATTAAGATAGATCCTTTTACCTGCAGAGGCTGCTATGTGCTTTAATGTGACATCTAAGGTAATGATAGCTGCCAGTTTGGCAAGCACATCAGTATCTTCTTCTATAGTGATATTTCCGGCCTTTGTTTTGTAGATATGATTTGCCTTGTAAATCATTATATCGTTACCCTCTCTGGCAAATCCTAAAATAGCCGTATATCCGCTAAAAATTACCTCAAGTGTTTTATAGTTCCACACCTTAAGGCTATTATCATCCTTAATAGAATAGATCACATCACCAACCTTCAAAATCTTTTTCATATAGGTGATACCGGTTGCTACAGATTTTATGAAAAAAGTTTCACCATTATAAGCAATTAGCTTGCTACTGGCGTCAAAACCTGATATGCTAATCAGAACGGTGCCATCATCATCCGTAATCATATCATAAACTACGGCATCAATCAGACTTTTATTGTCAATTTTTGTATCACTGTAAAATTTTGACGTTAAGTCACTCCATTGCAATCCATCAAAAATGCCAAATTTAAAATCATTGGTTTCATTTTGAGTTATAAATAACTTGTTTCCAAAACACGCCATGTGTGTGATTTTATCAAATGGAAGACTTCCCTCGGCAGGTTTGTATGAGGTTACAATATTCGTGGGATCCGAGTACCGTAATTTCAAAACTCCCTTGTCAGTAGCCACATACAAATTTAACGATTCGTCTACTACTGCAGCAACAGGATTAGCAACAACAGCAGCTGTTTTCAAAGATTCCCCACCAGGTAATATAACGACCATGTCATAATTGTCACCATCACCTCTGAATACAACCAGTCTATCATTCCAGATTATGGCAAACATAACATCCATATCATTTCCATCACCGAAAAACGCAGTTTTGCATTCTGAAATAGTTTCAGCTTTTTTGTATATTGATATAGACTCCCCATAACCTTCAATCCCAATAATAGGAATAAGTGTTCCTACACCTACAGAAACCTTACTCCATGTACCATCGGACATCAAGGTATATATCACACCGGGATCTCCGCTGTATAAACATTTATATCCGGCAACCTGAGAGGTTGGTAAAACATCCACTATTTCGTGAACGACTCTGCTGTCTAAATTTGTAATCATGACTTTATTTTTTTAGTTATTAATGTTGATTTAATATTTGAACAGGGGCAATTTCTATGTGATCTATCTGAACCATTCCAACAGGATTAGCAATAACTACGTGCGGAGTGATTTCTATAGGGATTATGGATTGCTCAATAGAATAGTGCTCATCAGTATACCCTCTCAGATATTCTATCTGAACATTATGTTGGAAGTTATTATCAATAATAGGTTTCTTATTGGTACCGGTGATTACTACTGGGTATAGTATACCATTACCTACTTCATACACCTCTTTCGAAAGTAGTAACTCACTCAACCATTTCTTTTCATCCAGCGATATCCATCCGCTATCGACAGTAAGTTTGTTATTTTCTTGGTTCAGATAGTTTTGTTTATCGGCATTTACATTTGTAAACTGAGCAACCTTAACTTTATTAATCTGTGTCCGGCCATACTCAGGTTCTATCTGCTGTATTCCTCTGGCGATAAATGTCTCCATAAGCTGGAAGCTATTCCTGAAAAGGAATGTACGGTCCAAACCTATTCTTCTGTCATCAACATAAAAGTTCCTAAGCTCGCTGATCGGGGTCCCATTCTCATCGGTTAGGAAAACATCATACGATAGAAAAACATAATCAGAAGGAATACTAT
>CAZNRQ010000517.1:0-2934 GCA_964574845.1 uncultured Bacteroidales bacterium | reverse complement strand
ACCAGCTCCCGTGAACTCCCCCAGGTCAGGAATGAAGCAAGGGTAATCGGTTGTAGCGGTGCGATATAAGTAGCTTACCCATTTTTCTTGCACCCATGTTAATCAAAATATATCCTCAAAACCCGAACGAGAAGCATTTAAACACTGTAATAGAATGCCTCAACAACAGCGGTATTGTGATATACCCTACCGACACTGTGTACGGACTTGGCTGCAACATCTATAAGCCCAAAGCCATCGAGCGTATTGCCCGCATGAAAGGCATCAGCATGGAAAAAGCAAACTTTTCGTTCATTTGCCATGATTTGAGCAATCTTTCAGAATACTGCAAACCAATACCCAATAATATTTATCGACTGATGCGGAAGGCTTTGCCGGGCCCGTTTACATTTATTCTGGAAGCCAATAATAATGTGCCCAAAATATTTCACAGTAAAAAAAAGACTATTGGTATTCGTGTCCCTGATAACAACATTGTTCGCGAAATGGTAAGATTATTAGGCAACCCTATCATGTCGACATCCATTCATGATGATGATGTGATAGTCGAATACACTACAGATCCGGAACTTATTCATGAGAATTTTATCAAGTTGGTGGATATTGTAGTTGATGGAGGTTATGGCGACAACGAAGCATCTACTGTGGTAGATTGTACTTCGGGTGAAGCAGTGCTGGTTCGACAGGGCAAAGGCATTTTGGAAGACTATTTATAACTTTCCTTATAAGATGGACAACATTTTTAATTTTATTCCTGATAATATTACTGAGGAAATAACCACTCTGCTTCATACATCGGACAAGATCAGGATAGAGCGCATTGTTTCACAGGGCCAATCTTCGCCTGCTGAAGGATGGTACGACCAGGATGAAAACGAATGGGTGATATTACTGGAAGGCATAGCAGGTATTACATTTGACGACGCACCCGAAATGCTTCTCAACAAAGGCGATTATCTTTTTATCCCAGCAAACAAAAAGCATAAAGTGACATTTACTTCACGAAAACGCAAATGTGTGTGGTTAGCAATATTTTTTCAATAAACATAAAGATTCAGAATCAAACCATAAATACACTCATCATGGACAAAGATTTCATACTAAAACCTGAAGATATAAAGGATATCATCTCTCCTATGGGATTTTGCCTGGTTTCTAATCTGATCACAATGGATGGCTTAAAAGTTGGGTTTATGTATCGTGAATCGGTGATCGACCGTAACGACAGCGGATGGAGGTTCCTTTCCGGAACCGAGACACAGGAATATGCCGATGATCCAGCTACCAGCAAAGTCATGGAAGTAAATACTGTTGCCAATTATGATGCTGCTATTATTCCTTATCTGAAAAATAAACCCGGTACTGCCCTCGAAAGAGTAGAAGGTACGGACGAATTTGTGATCTACGAAGATGATTGATTTTTTAGTTTACAGAACAGCTATCCTTTTCACTGTGCGCGAATCGCCCGATTCCATAATACAGAAATATACTCCTGGTGCAAGACCATCAGTATTCCAGTTCAAGTCATAGTTTCCAATATCTTTAGAACCCTCTAACAATATGGAATGGCAACGTCCGTAATAATCGGCAATGTATATCTTAACAGATTTGCCAGCATCAGTAACAGAATATTGTATATTGGCCGAATTAACAGCAGGATTGGGATAAATCGAACTGAGGCCATTAGCAGGGACAGTATAGGATTCCGAAATGCCTGTTGAACCCACCGGAGGGCTTCCTGCTTCTACCCATGCATTATAGATGAGTTCGGCAAGTGCGTGAGAAGCATTCTTAAATAATTTTATGGTCAGACTCGATGTCTTACTCCAAAGAGCAGCTTTATAAGTTGTAGAATTATAGTTGGGCGATTGACTATATGCATAATTGTCGGCAGCCAGAATAGAATCAATATATTGGTAGTTCTTGTAAATATAGTTGAAGATGTATTTGTTAACATTAGGGATTATCTTTACAGTATCTCCTGTATATGTGATTTGCGAATTGTAACCATAAATCATTGTCGATTCGTAACGCGAATGAATTCCATCGTTTCCGGAATTCTGTCCATCATAATTCTTGGTAATATGCAGGGGCATGTGTCCATCGCCTACATAATGTCCCAGATCGGCAGCAAAAAACATGGCTTTAGTCCAGTCGAAATGTTGGAAAGCATGTCTGAGGGAATCGTATGTCGCCAGTGTTGCCCAAGGCAATGTCCCCTGATTGGTAACCCAAATAGCTCCATTCTGCGCTACTATCGAATCCCATGTTTGTGGTATATGACCCGTCGTATTAAAACTGGCGTAATTGTCAATATCGATATAATGTTTCGGGCTTTCAGTGGGGTCAGTGGCTTTGCGATCATCGGCATCGGAAGCATGATCGGCAAGGTACTGAGGCCAGGCCGAAAACTGTGCCATTTGCTGAAAAAAAGATAATGAAACATTATTGCTAATTTTATAATGTCCTGCCGAGCCCCAGCTTACAAGTAATATGGCGACAGTAATTATTATCAAACCAGAAAGAATACGTTTTATCATTAGAAAAACTTTCTACAAAATTAAAAATAAAATTCGGGAATAGTGTTAACAATACTATAATAGCAAATGATCACAGAAAATCACCCAAGGTTAACGTTGGGCTCGTCATAAAAACTTTCTTTGCCAGGGTAAAAATATTTTTCGCGGGCCAATTCGGTATTGAAGGTAAAATAGCTCACCAAGGACTGAGCACAAAGTTCGTTGGCAGTGTTATAGATACCCGCATCGACTACCACTATGTTCCGTTTGATTTCATGCACTTTGGCACGAAGGGTAATTTGAGGTTCAGTCATAAAAACAGGCTTAAGATAACGGGTTTGCATTTGAGAGGTAACCCCGGCCGTACCTAATTTTGCCTGTACCACCCAACTCGCTATTTCGTCCATCATAGTGG
>CAZNRQ010000516.1:0-2938 GCA_964574845.1 uncultured Bacteroidales bacterium | reverse complement strand
GCTTATGCTGATAATGATTCGAACATGGTAAAGTACGGTTATTTGTATAATTGGGAAACATCGAAAAAAGTATGTCCCCGGGGTTGGCATCTGCCTTCGGAAACAGAATTCCAAACACTTGCTCAATTTTTTGGAGGAGTATTTAATTATAAAATAAGAAAATCTACCGGAAGTGAATCAAAGGCCGGAACCAAAATGAAATCGACCACAGGATGGGAAGGCATGGGTAATGGGACAGATAAGAAGGGATTTAATGCACTGCCTGCCGGATTACGTTTGGGTAAGGGAGCTTATAAAAAGATGGGTAGCAGCAGTAGTTTTTGGAGTTCATCAGAAGAAACCGGATATAATGCCGATCTGATTACTGCCTATTCCCTCGACCTGATTTCATCCAGCGGATTCATAGCCATCACCAGTCTGAACTTAAGGGATTTTGGTTTATCGGTACGTTGCATGAAAGATTAGCATAGGCATCCCATCGTATCCACTGTTCACCGGCGGGTGAGGGTCAAATCTTCCTGGTGTCTCTTTAGTGTACTTAGTGTCTAAGTGGTCCAATCTGGGTTTATAAGTGTACTCTGCTGGAAAATTATATTGGTGTAATTTGGTGCTTTGCTGTTTTGGTGGCATATACTAGCAAAAAAAAGTTAATCCCAAACCCTATCCAATAAACTGTATTGCCATTTTCAATTAAAATGATTAAATTTGCATGTAAATATAAAACAAAAATCATGAAAAAGAAAATTCTGTTTGTACTAAGCTTGCTATTCTGCCTGATGTTCATCAACTCAGGTCTCAATAAATTCTTTCATTACATTCCCATGCCCAACGACATGCCCGAAAACGTTGTAAAAGCCATGGGAGCATTTATGGAAATAGGTTGGCTCTTTCCTCTGGTAGCATGTGCCGAGATAATCGGTGGAGCATTGTTCATCACCAACAAATTCCGCGCACTGGGTGCCATCATTATTTTCCCTGTGCTGGTAGGCATAATTATCTATCACATAACCACAGCACCCTCCGGTCTGATGATGGTACTTCCTTTTTTCGCCATAGAAGTGTGGGTAATCATTGAGAACCGTGGCAAATACCTGCCCATGATACGTTAGCATACGGTTTAGTCCGCCCGACGACGGATGCGGGAAAATTTTATTGGTTTAATTTTGTGCTTTGGTGTATTTGTGGCGAAAAAAAAGTATTATTTTTGAATACTGTTTGTTTCAGTCGGCACCATAACCTTGAAGCAGGCAGAACCATAAACGATCAAAACCAAGACATCATCATCAAAATGAATGAGAATGCCCCAACCGCCTCCGGATTACCAATTATTGCTTTTGAATCCGCCCATGCTTTCGAGTGTTGGCTATTGGAGCACCATCAGGAGTCAAAAGGTATATGGCTTAAGTTTTATAAAAAGGATTCAGGTGTAGCTACTGTAGGTTACACCGAGGCTGTTGATGTAGCACTCTGCTATGGATGGATAGATAGTCAGGTGAAATCGCTGGACGATAAAGCTTATCTGCAGCGTTTCGGTCCGCGTAGGCCCAAAAGTGTTTGGTCAAAAATGAACATTGCACGTATCGGGCGGCTGGCCGAGCAGGGCCGTTTACGAAGGGCCGGGCTGGCCGCCATCGAAAGAGCCCGTACGGATGGTAGCTGGTATGCGGCTTACGATTCTCAAAGCAATATGGAGATACCCGAAGAATTTCTGGAAGCACTCAGCAAAAACAAAGAAGCACATGCATTTTTTCAGACTCTCAACCGAAGCAATGTGTTTTCCATAGTCTTTCGCCTGCAAACTGCCAAAAAACCCGAAACCAAGCAAAAACGAATACAACAAATCATTGATACTCTCGCCAGAGGCGAAAAATTCCACGGGTAGCCTGGCGCATACCGGCTGTGTTTAATACTTATTGTTTCCTGGTGTCTATGAGTTCGCCGCGGTGGGTGGTGGCTGGCATTATGTCCTGTTCATAAAGATTAGAAGCCATATTGAATCTTTTCCTAAAAAAAACCACATAAAAATTGTTAAATATTTTAGGCTAATCGAAAAATATTATATTTTTGGTATAAAATATAGTGGTCTACGCAAACTACTCAAAACTAACTAAAAATGAAAAGATTCTTCTTGCAATGCATACTTATATGGGTAATGGCAGGTATAGTAACCAACCAACTCTCAGCTCAGAAAATATACGTAAACGTAGATGCCGGTTACGGTATGAAAATGAGTACGCAAACCATGTATTTCGACGGAAAGTATTTTAGCCAGAACAATGCATATACAAACACTTATAAAGCCGTGAATGTTTCTCTGGGCAAAGGATTTAATTTTGGAGCCTCTGTTGGCTACATGTTTACCAAAAATATTGGTGTCGAACTGGGAGTTTCTTATCTGGTAGGAAGTAAAAATAAGACGAAAAGCGAATCGACTACTCTTTGGGATTCAATTTCTTCCTATAGTTCAGAGGAACTCGAGCTCTCATCCAATATGCTGCGCCTTGTTCCTTCTGTTGTATTTGCAGCAGGATGTAAAAAGGTCGATTCTTATGCCCGCATTGGTTTGATAGTGGGTTTTGGTTCAGTTAAGATGGATTCAAAGGATGTCCGGCGGGATGTAAATTACGTTGAAAAGCGAGTGCAGAATGGTGGGGTAGCATTTGGACTAGCTTCTGCCGTAGGAGTAAGGTATAACATCAATGAACTGATATCCGTTTTTGCTGAAGTGGACATGGTAAATTTATCTTATGCACCTACCAAAGGAAAAATAACTGAGTACAGCGAAAACGGAATCAGCCAGATCAACAACCTAAGCGTAAGCCAAAAGGAAACTGATTACGTAAATGAATTTACTGAAGAATCTGCTAATCCGACCTCACCGACTGTTCCTTCAAAAGCTATAAAACAGAAACTGCCTTTCGGCAGCTATGGATTTAAT
>CAZNRQ010000515.1:871-2944 GCA_964574845.1 uncultured Bacteroidales bacterium | reverse complement strand
TTACCGCGGTGTGCTGCAGTTCCAGAAAAAGGAATACGAAAAAGCCGTTAAAGACTTCACCTCGGCCATTCGATCGAAACCCGATTATGCTTATGCCTATAGCGACAGAGGCAGCGCCAAGCTTATGCTGGAAAAACCACAGGATGCCGAAGCCGATTATACCATGGCTAATAAGCTCAATCCAAACATGGCCTTTACTCATAACAACCTGGGTAGCGTCAGGAAAAAGCTCAACAACCTGAAAGGTGCTATTGAAGAATATTCCTTATCCATTTCTATCAAACCCGATTATTTTCTGGCTTATAACAACCGTGGCAATGCTTATTACGAACAGGGGGAATATGATAAGGCCATAGCCGATTTTTCAGAAGCCATCAAACTAAAACCCGATTATGCCTACGCTTATAACAATCGGGCCAATGCAAAATACAAACTCAAAGATTACGATGGTGCTCTGAGCGACTACAGCAAAGCTATTGAGATCAATCCGAATTATGGCTACGCTTTTCTGAACAGAGGCATCACTTACGAAATGCTGAGAAAACCTGCTCTTTCGTGCGAGGACTGGAAAAAAGCAGCCGCCTTAGGTATTAGTACCGCCGATAGCTACGTAAAATTACAATGCAAATAATTCATTAAAAGTAAAAGAACTATCATGAAGAAGATATATTTTGTAATCGCGCTTTTGTTTGTTTTTGCAGGTACCACCTTACTGAAAGCTCAGAACGTAGAGTTCGTAAAAACAAATTTCCCGGGCAAGGAAAAAGAATTCAAAGAGGCCCGCAACAATGTGGGACAGGGAAAGAAATATTATGAGATGGGCAAGGGGATGTACCTGACAGCCGTAGAATATTTCCTGAAGGCACAAACTTTCAATCCCAATAATGCCGAACTAAACTACCTCATAGGAAACTGTTATCTGAACACCGTTCAGAAGACCAAATCCATAGAGTTCTTCGAAAGGTCACTTACCCTGAACCCCAATCAGGCCAAAGACACCAAATACCTTTTAGCACAAGCCTATCAATTGGACCTTAATTTCGAGAAAGCCATTGCTCTTTATTCCGAATACAAAAAAACACTTTCGCCTGCCGAACTGAACCTTCAGCTGAACGATATCGAAAAAAAGGTGAAAGAATGCAATAATGGTATGGAACTGGTGAAAAATCCTTCCCGGGTTTTTATCGACAATCTGGGACCCAAGATCAATACTATTTATCCTGAATATTCACCCTTTACCAATGCCGACGAGTCTGTGCTGTTCTTTACCTCCAGGCGCCCCAACACCACCGGTGGAAAAATGGACGTGAACGATCTGGTGTATTATGAAGACATCTATACTTCTGAGAAAGTGAACGGCGAATGGTCGGAAGCCAAAAACCCATCGAGCCCGCTGAACAGCAAACAACATGATGCGCCGGTAGGTCTTTCGCCCGACGGACAAACACTGCTGGTTTACAAAGGGACCAACGGAGGCGATATCTACGAATGTAAGCTGAAAGGCAACTCGTGGTCGACCCCAAAAAAACTAAATAAAAATATCAATACTGATTATCACGAATCGTCAGGTTCTATCTCTTTCGATGGAAAGACTCTGTATTTTGTCAGCGACAAACCCGATGGTTATGGTGGTTCGGATATTTATGTTTCTGTGAAGACCAAAAAAGGCGACTGGGGCGAACCCGTGAATATTGGTCCTACTATCAATACCCCTTACGATGAAGAAGGAGTTTTCATACATCCCGACGGCCGTACCTTGTATTTCAGCTCCAAAGGGCACAACTCCATGGGAGGTTACGACATCTTTAAATCTACCCTTGAAAATGGAAAATGGTCGGAGCCTGTAAACCTGGGCTACCCCATTAACTCTGCCGACAACGATGTGTTCTTTTCTATCTCGGCCAGCGGAGTTCATGGTTACTATTCCTCTGTGAAAGCCGACGGTTACGGCGGACAGGATATCTACCTCATCACCTTCCTCGGACCTGAGAAGCCTTTGGTCAACAATACGGAAGACAACCTTTTGGCTAGCCTAACCCAGCCGGTGAGTGAAACCGTTATCGAGAAAACTGT
>CAZNRQ010000515.1:0-861 GCA_964574845.1 uncultured Bacteroidales bacterium | reverse complement strand
AAACTGTGGAAATCAAGGAAAACCAGATCACCATTATCAAAGGAAAAATACTGGACGACATTTCGCTGGCAACTGTTGGCGCAAATATAGAGATCACGGATAACGCCAAGAACGAAGTGGTGGCCGAATTTGAATCGAACAGCGCTACCGGAAAATACCTGATCTCGCTGCCTTCGGGTAAAAACTACGGAATTACCGTGAAAGCCACAGGCTACCTCTTCCACTCCGAAAACCTCAACATCCCTCCTACCACCATTTATCAGGAAATTGAAAAAGACATCAAACTGAAGAAGATGGAGGTAGGAAGCACCATTGTACTGAACAATATTTTCTTCGATTTCGATAAATCGACCCTCAGGAATGAGTCATTCCCCGAACTGGAGCGTCTGCTGAAACTGCTGAACGATTATCCTACACTGAAGATAGAGATCTCGGGACATACTGATAACCGCGGAAGTGCGGCTTACAACAAGACTTTGTCAGAAAACCGCGCCAAAACTGTGGTGGATTATCTGGTAGGAAAAGGTATAGGCAAGGATAGACTGACCTTTGCCGGATACGGTTTCGACAAACCGGTCGCCACCAACGATACCGACGAAGGACGTCAGCTGAACAGAAGGACCGAGTTTAAGATCATCAGTAAATAAATTTGAGAAACACCAAAATACAATAAACAAAACACAAATAATACTCAAATTCCAATTTAAAAAAAGTCCAAACGGGTGCTATCTCCGTTTGGATTTTTTGTTTTTAGAGAATTGGAATTTATTTGATTTTTGGATCTTGAGATTTGGAATTTATAAACATGTCTATCCCTGAAAATGGTTGACCGTTTTTGTTAATAATTCTTTATACATTTCT
>CAZNRQ010000514.1:0-2959 GCA_964574845.1 uncultured Bacteroidales bacterium | reverse complement strand
ATGTTAGCGTACAGTACTCAGATAAAATTGAATATCCTTTAAGAGGAAAAATTCGTTGTAATGAATGCAAAAGGGTGTATACTCCTTATATTCAAAAAGAGATTTTATATTTTGGGTCACGCTGTAAAAATGGATGCAATAATAAATTTAGAAGTATCAATATTTCACAGATTGAAATTAAAATAAGTCAAATGATATTTGAACTCAGCTTTACTGAAAATGAGTTGATTGAGATAAATAATAGATCCACTTCTAGCGAACTTAAGATGCTTGAAGCAAAAAAGAAAAACGAGCTCGAAAGTATTTGCCGGAAAAAGAATAAAATACATGAAGACTTAGGGTATTTACAAAATAATAAACTTAACCTTCTTAAGTCAGGCGTTTATTCTCCTGATGAAATTATTCAGGAGGAAGCTGTACTTAAAAAGGAGCTAGAAAAATTGCAGTGTATTGAAGTGTTGCCAATATTTTCAATTGATGAAACCTTGCGAAATGCAATAAAGCTTTCCGAACTTTTAAAAACCCTTCATTTATACTATGAAAATGCTAAAAGTGCTGAAAAAGAGTTGATAGTTAATATTATCTTTTCCGAACTAAATCTTTATCAAAAAACGTTGATTTATAAATGCCAAAATGGGTTTGAGGTGCTAAAAAACCGTTTTGTTACATATTGTGCCCGTGATGATTGGCTTTCAGAATTGCCCTACCAGTTAACTAATATAAATAAGAGTATACAAGATATTGAAACATATCTCAACAACCATTCTCCGCCTAGTTAGATTGCATTTTACCCTCTCTTATTTACCAATTAAAACTTAGATATATTAAGAATATGAACAACACAATTAACACAATTAAATATCCAAATAGATTGAAGGAGTTTCGAGTGAAGTTGAATTTAAAACAGAAAGATATAGCATATAGATTAAACCTATCAAATAGTGAAGATCGAATTTCTCACTGGGAGAATGGTCTTATGATGCCAAGTGGTAGTAACCTACTTAAACTGGCTAAGATACTAGAAGTTAAAGCCGAAGAGATATACCCAGAAATATAATTAGCATTTTTTAAAAATGGTAAGTATTCAAAAAATTTATTGTTTTGAATCATAATTACATATACCGTATATGAATTATGAAAAATAAATTAAAATGTTCGTTTGACAAGAAAGCAGATTTTATTTGCAGGCCTGGGCAAGATTCTAAATTTAATGATTTTCATTACCAACCAGGGTATTTATTTCCAGATGAAACAATATCTGGTTTAATAGAATTGGGTGATATTTTAAGAAAAATACATAATAGGATGGTTTCAGAGTGATACAAAATAAAGAATGGAAATTTAATCAATTCTGAAGGTGTAGTTGTATATACCAAGCACATTAAATAATAAAAGCCTTGTTTATCAAGCCTTTATTAATTGGTAAAATTACCATGTTGTGCCCGTGATGATTGGCTTTCAGAATTGCCCTACCAGTTAACTAATATAAATAAGAGTATACAAGATATTGAAACATATCTCAACAACCATTCTCCGCCTAGTTAGATTGCATTTTACCCTCTCTTATTTACCAATTAAAACTTAGATATATTAAGAATATGAACAACAAAACAAACACAATTAAGTATCCAAATAGATTAAAAGAGTTTCGATTGAAGTTGAATTTAAAACAGAAGATATAACACATAGATTAAACCTAGCAAATAGTGGAGATCGAATTTCTCCTGGGAGAATGGTCTAATGAGGCTTTTTTGGTACAAACTTACTGAAACTTGCAAAGATATTTGAGTTAACTACTTCTGCGATATTTCCGGAATTGTAGAAATTATTTAAGGTTTGGGTATACTATACTGATAAAGAAATAGCAATTCAAACCAAAGAGTACAAACTTACTAGTACTTACAATGATATTTGAAGTATCAGTTGCTGAGATATTTGGTATTAAACAACAGGGCTATGACAAGTGGTACATTCATTAGATCCAATAAGAAGGCCTATACTAGTTCCACAGTTTTTGCAAACAAAGTTTGCATGTACATTATCTGCCAACCGGGTCGCTGTTATAGCCGCAGGTGTTGCTATAGAGACATTTTTAGGAGTAATACTTTCAATTGTTTTTTCCCCGTTCTCTCTCAATAATCTCTTAAGTTCGGAAACATCTTCAGTATGAGTAAAGCGTATATTTTCCACCTCAATATCAATCTTTTTTAATAATTCATACGAAGTTATTCCGTCACTTAGATTTTGAGCCACCATTCTATACCACCAGTCTCTCATTTCTTTTATGATTTTTCTCTTTTACGGATTATCACTAAAATCACTATGACAATTAGGGCATAATGGAGCTGCATTATCATTCGTGTCTGAGCCTCCATCTTTTTGAGGAACAATATGGTGGATTTTAACACCAAAACTACGACAGCGACAACATTGGTATCCTGCCTTTTGCCGTACTTCTATTTTAATTTGTTCACTAAAAGCCATTTGTTCTAAAATCATTTTTATAAATGTATCAATCTTTTGGTATTGGTAGAATTATCTCTTGAGGCTTTAAAGCATTGTGTAGAAGGCAGAAAAGAATAAACTAGAATATTAACCAACAAGTTTAGAAAATATCAGCTTTACAATAATTAGGCCATATGAAAAAATAAAAAACTTTGATTTATATACATTTTGGCAATCCTAATGAAAACTACTTAAATACAAAACCATTCTTTTCATAAGTATAAAAATAATCACAAGATACTTGTTGGGATGTATCAATATCTCTTACAACTTTTTCTAAGATTCGTTACTAGCCAATCAATTAAGTCTAGGTAATATTATATTTTTAATACTATCGAAATACTCAATTTCTTTCTCAGTTGGTACTGGTTTTTCCCAATGAGCAGGGTCTCTACGCAATTTATTAAATTCATCCATCCATTTCAATTGATCTTTTGAACCAATTTGTAATTTA
>CAZNRQ010000513.1:0-2968 GCA_964574845.1 uncultured Bacteroidales bacterium | reverse complement strand
TTAATTAGATCGTCCATAATAAAACTGTTTTAAGATTAATTAATATATGAATTACTGTTTACGAAAATTTTATTGTTATTAAAAAAAATACTCAAATGATTTGCTCCGCAACACAAGTCTTTCGGTACGTAAGACAAATGATGCGCTCCGTCGGACAAATGATGTGGCTCACAAGACAGATGATTTGTTCCGTCGGACAAATGATGCGCTCCATCGGACAAATGATTTTGGCAAAAGGACAGATGATTTGCTCCATCGGACAAATGATTTGGTCGATCGGACAAATGATTTGGAGCAAAAGACAGATGATTTGGCGCACAAGACAAATGATTTGGCCCGTCGGACAGATGATTTTTCATTTTTCCTGAGCTTTTTTGGTGAAGAAACAAGGGAGATTTAGCACAAACATTTGCTGTAGTGGTGTTTGAGCAAAATAATTGCCCCGAAACAGAAAAAGTAAAAAAAGGAAAGGGTATAAAGGATTTTTTTTTGCTGTTAAAGCAAGTGTGTGTGTTTACGGAAACAAGGGTTTCAGCTTGCGAACCTATTATATCTTGAATCCGAGGCAACATATATTTTTAATTGTTTCTATTGAGGGTGCTAGTTTAAACATTATTTTGAAATCTCCAAATTTATTTTTAAAAAAAAAGTTAAAGAAATTGGAATGGGTAAATTGTTTTAGGGTTAAATGGTCAGATGGCTAAATTGTTGGATTGTTAAATGGCTAGTGGCAGATTGCAGGATATCATTGTGTCCTTCGTGCCTTCTTTGTGTCCATTGTGGTTAAAAAACAAAACCACAAAGCACAATCCGCCGATTGGCGGACAAAGGTCACAATGTAGGCACTTCCAAAAAGTCTAATAGCCTAAAGCCAAAAAGCCGCTAAGAAATGACAATGAATGACGCGAAGCAAATGACAATGAATAACAATTCCTATTGGCTTGTGGCTTTTACGATAAGTACTTCCCCACAATCGGCAATCTTCTCCCCATGCCGAATGCCTTGGGCGAAATGCGCAATATGGGAGGCGTCTGGTAGCGTTTGTATTCGCTGGTGTTCACCAGTTTCAGTATGCGATGCACCATGGCGGCTTCATAACCCATAGCAATAAGTTCGTTGGGGCCGAGTCGTCGTTCTATATATTGGAATAGGATTTCATCAAGAATAGAGTATTCGGGCAGGGAATCCGAATCTTTCTGGTCGGGCCGTAATTCTGCCGAAGGTGGCTTCCGTATGGTATTCACCGGAATGATCTCTTCCTCACGATTCACAAACTGCGCGAGATGATACACCTGGGTTTTATACACATCGCCCAAAACCGACAACCCACCGCACATATCTCCGTAAAGGGTACCATAACCCACGGCAGCCTCGCTTTTGTTGGAAGTATTCAGCAAAATATGCCCGAACTTATTCGAAACAGCCATCAGCAAAACGGCCCGTATGCGTGCCTGAATGTTCTCTTCGGCAATATTGAAAGGTTGCCCGGTAAACAAAGGCGCCAGGGTTTCTTCAAAGGTATGGTAAGCTGGTTCTATAGGGATGATCTCGTATTTGCATCCCAGGTTCTTGGCCAGTTGAATGGCATCATTCACCGAATGGTCGGAAGAAAACTTAGAGGGCATCAACACACCCAGTACATTTTCGGCACCCAATGCTTCCCTGGCAATCACCATGGTAAGCGCCGAATCTATTCCTCCCGAAAGACCGAGAATGGCTTTCGTAAATCCCATTTTGGAAAAATAATCCTTCACCCCCAGTACCAAAGCCTGATAAATGCGTTCTATCTTATCGGGTATCTTAACCGAAGGATTCTCTATCGCCGGCTTATCCAGATCGAAAGTAGTCAGGCTTTCTGCAAAGAAAGGACATGCGGCAATAGTATTGCCTTCGGCATCCATGGCCATAGAGCCTCCGTCGAAGATCAGTTCGGTTTGAGCGCCCACATGGTTCACATAAACCACAGGCAATTTATATTTCAGGGCATTGGTGATCAGTATCTCTTTGCGTAGCTCATGCTGATTGTAGTGAAAAGGCGAAGCCGCAATATTGATTAGCAGGTCGGGCTGAAGTTTATTTAATTCAGCCATAGGTTCCATCACATATTGAGGGTCGTTGTTCACATTCCAAAGGTCCTCGCATATGGTCAGGGCAATGCGGTGCCCCTTGAACTCAAACACATCGAAAAGCGTATTGGGTTCGAAATAGCGGTACTCATCAAACACATCGTAATTAGGCAGCAATGATTTATGCTGAACAAACACCACCTTTTTATCGGATATGAAATAGGCAGAATTAAAAAGATTCTTCCCGGCTATACCCGGGTTCACTGAAGGCGCACCTACAATAGCAGCAATACCTTCCGTATGCTGCACAATATCCTCTATGGCCTGATGGCAACGTTGTATGAAATCGGAAAACTCCAGAAAATCGCGGGGAGGATAACCGCAAACCGCAAGCTCAGGAAACACAACCAGATCAACCGGATTACGCTTAGCTTCCTCAATGGTGTTAATGATCTTCTGACAATTCAGCTCAAAATTGCCTACATGGAAATTCAGTTGAGCCAAAGTGATTTTCATAATAATCTAGAATAAAACGCCCAGCGACATTTCGAAATAGTTAACCTTGGCATTCTCCTTTATATTGGGCTTTGCCAGATTGGTGCTCGTAAGCACATCGGTAAACCCGTTGTTATAAGTAAGCCCGAGATTGACCGAAATAATTTTGGCGACCTTATAAGTAGCGCCTACCCCAATGATCATGGATTCGCGGATAAAACTAACCTCTTTGGTGATATTTTTATTATCGGCAGTAAGTGGCGTATCGACTGCCTTGTCGTTTATAAATTTGTCGTTGGCCTTGGCGCTTAGTTTGAAAGCAGTTCCCAGACCAAATTTAGCATAAATAGCAAATTTGCCTAACATATTCCCTGTAGTCCCAATAAAAACCAAAGGAACCTGAAGAT
>CAZNRQ010000512.1:0-2968 GCA_964574845.1 uncultured Bacteroidales bacterium | reverse complement strand
GTTGTAGCCATAGGTCTGATCGCAGGTGCCATAGCGGAAATGGCTCTCCATACAAACATAGCGCGAGAATTGTTCATAAAGCGTAGAATCTTCGGTGAGCAATGTTTTATAGTTCCAGGGGTAAATGAAGTAATTGCCGTAAGAATGCCAGTTCATTTCGAGGGAGAAATTCTTGGTATCCACCAATGATTTCACCGCCTGGGATTCAGGCTCGGAAAAAGCGGCAGTTCCTCTGTACCAAGGATGAATACCTATGGAGCTTGACCCCAGTTCGTCGTAACCAAAAGCATAGCTGTAGTTGCGGTTCAGATCTACACCGTTGAAGAGCCCGTTGGGACGGCGGTTCTTGCGCCACGTGCCTCCGCCATTGGGATTGGTCTGTTGATTGTAAGCATCGCCATCGGGATTTACAACAGGCACAAAGTATATCTCCAGATGATCGACCATGTATTTGATCTCGGCATCGGTATTATAATTTTCGAGCAGGTAGTACATAAAGTAAACAAGTTGTTGCACCGAAGCCACTTCCATGGCATGATGCAGGGCAGTAAACAGCACCCGCGGTTTGGTTTGATCTATATCGGGAGCATTGGAAATCTTAACGCAATAGACAGGTCGGTTCTCAACAGAGGAGCCTATCTGTATCTTCTGCGAAATAAGCTGGGGAAACAAAGCCCGCATGCTATCGAGCTGCGCCATGGTTTCGTCGTAGGTGAAAAAACCGCCCATACTGCCCAAGCTGAAGTGGGTTGGGGTGATATACTGCCGGGCTGGTCCGCAGTTGTATTCAATTTCTTTGGTAGCAGGGGTTGTTTTTTTGAGGTTGCGGTTCATGTAGAACTCGCTGATGTCGGGTATTAGAGTCTCATAGCTCAATCCTGATGAAGCAAGTGCTTCTATATCATTTCCGCAAATTTCGCCTGTGAATATGTGTTCAGGACTGAATTGCCCGTGAATAAAAGAGACTCCTTTGGCCGCCAGCAAGGCGGGATCAACGTTCATTATTTTAACTTTGGCGCACTTTTCGGCCCGTATGGGCCCCTCCAGGGCCGATTGCGAATAAGCTGCCAGGCTTAGGCAGAGCAAAAGGGTAAAAACATGAAAGGCTTTCATAAATTGTAATGCTTAAGGTGTATAGCTTGGGTATAAGGCTAAGACGCCAAATTTAAACATTTATATGTATCGGGTGTGAAATGTGTAAGAAAAAAAACTCCCGTAGCTGTTAATGAAAGCTACGGGAGTTTCTTTAGTTGGTATTCTTTTGGTTTCCTATTGCATTACAAAAAGATAAGCTTACTGATTGAGTGCGTCTAACTGCGCTTTGAAATCTGCTGTGGTTGTTTCTGCCAAAGAAAAATTGACCGAAAGATTACTTGTTATGCTCAGAGGAGTAAATGAAGAATACAATTTGCCGTCTTTAACCCCAACGGCCACAGCGGTGCATTGCAGGCCTACAGGGGCGTAGAAATAATTGAATTTGTTGTTGTAATGGTATACATGAACCATAGAGTTGACATTGCTGAACAGCAGGTACATTTCAGTGTAATAGTCAGATATACTGTCATTAGGAATTAGGATAAGGTGGGTTTGCGGATAGGCGCTAAAGAAATTTGGATTGTCACTATTGCACCATGTGCCGGAATCGATAGGAGAGCTAAACTGGTATAAACTGAAGATATAATTTCCCGGGTACCAATACAATGAGTCCTGCGCCCAATTCAGCGAATCAATTATTTGAGGTGCCCATCCATTTGCCAAAGGACCTCCTGTAGGAACATTCAATTGCAGGATGAGCGGAACCATAGCAGTATCAATGGGCAAACCGTTTAATGGTTGTTTCACGGTAATCTTACTGCCTGTGGCCAGATCCAAAGTTTGTGAACCTTTCGTGGCTTTTATAAAGAACATTCCGGCCGATTTAATGGGTCCTCCATAAAGAAAATTGGTGGAAATGTCATTTAGCAACATTTCACTTTGTTTGTAAATATCCTTAAACTGAATGCTTATGTTTCCCACCACAGGTGTTCCTCCCTGAGTTACAAAAGCATTGGCAGGTATGATAACGATGGTGCCGTTGGGAGTAGTAAAAGTGCCACCATTTGCACCATCAATATCGTAAGTTAACAGACGCGAAGCATTAACCGCATGAAAATTTGCCATTGAGGTGTAATTATCGGCCGGGCGTTGATCATCAGGGTTGTCGGTTTTCTTTTTGCACGATATAACAGTGATAATTAGTAACACCATTAAACTGTAGTTAAATGTCTTTTTCATGGTCTGATTTTTTTTTAATTTATTAATTAAACACATTTGGACAAGAATGGTTGCCTGATAGATGTAAATAACTCATGATTTATCTATTTTACAACTTCTGGCAAACATTTATCTCACATTTTTCATTTTACTCCTGGTAGTTTTAGAGACAAATTACATCATTGTGTCATTATCAAATTAGCCTTATTCCTTCACAAACTTCCTCACCACAATTCCTTCTGCAGTAGTCAACTTAATAAAATACAAACCAGTGGCCAGGCGGCTGATATCAAGCGAGTGGGAGAGGAGCATTTCCCTCAGCAGCAACTTACCACTGAGGTCGTATACTTCGGTTGTTGCGGTGGCACCGAGGCCATCAATGGTGAGGGTGGTAGTGGCGGGGTTGAGGTAGATTATGATTCTATCAGAGTTGGGAAATTCATTGATCTGATTGGTCGAGGAATCACTTACACATCGGATGGCAAATCCATATTGTTGATTATAAAGATACCTATTAATTTCGGTATCGAAGTAATAAACTGCTCTTGAATAAGCTAATGAATCCATATCATCTAATGTTGTCCACCAGTGCCCCCCACTACCTCGTTCGGTAAATCTCCCCCAATTGTATCCTGAAATATCCCAGGAATGAGGCTTCCTCATTCCACCTGGAAGCGCAGTAAAATTACTGCTATTATCAGCACCGGTGTTGGGT
>CAZNRQ010000511.1:0-2972 GCA_964574845.1 uncultured Bacteroidales bacterium | reverse complement strand
GGTAGAAGGATATGGAGACGCAAATACAAAAGTAAAGTTAGGGGTGCTATTAGCAGTAAAGTCTGCGGTATTGGTCAACCTGACTCTAACAACCCTTAAACCAGGAGCAGCAGGAATAATAGTGCCATTTCCTGCGCCCGGAGGTGTTTTCCCCGAAATTTTAATACAATTTTGGGCAGATGTAAAAGTAATAGTGTTTGGCTGTGTAGCAGTAGGAAATTCTGATGTCAGTGCCGCCGAGCCTCCGCTATAAGTTGCCGGTATAGTTCCTCCGTTTTTAATGGCTGAATTAACCAGAATACCATAATTAGCCCCTGCAAACTCAAAGGGAGTAGCAAGAATATCCGGAGCAGTATTTGTCATGTAACTATCAAACTCGAGAATTTTTGTCGATACCTGAGCAGCATTACGTATTTGAATTGTGTAAATAGGAGTTTGGGCTATTACATCTGTGAAGAACAAGGTGAACAAAGCCACCCAAACGCTTCTCAATAAAAATTTTTTATTCATATTTTTTTGTTTTTAGTTAATTTTAATTTGCAATTACTATTTTAATTTAATTTTTGTTCCTATTATTTTTTTTAACCTTCTTAATTGATAATGTTCTATTTATTTTTTGAATAATTATTTAACTTCTTTTTTCCACCAGGATAATATGCACTGATAAAAGCACTGGAATTGTTATCTACAATACCCATGTCATCAACCAGAACATATCCATCACCATTAACATCTTCAACGATATATCCGCCACCAAAAGCGGTGGATTGATTATCAATAAGCCCCATATCGTCTACTAAAATAAATCCGTCTCCATTTATATCTCCGGTGAAAATAGCAAATCTGCCGTCAAGCATATCTTTAATATTGGCACCATAAGTCATAGCAGCATCATGGCTAAAGTCATATGTAAAAGGACCGGCAGTCGAAAAATCAACAGGATCTGCACTCCATGTCTGAATACTATTTCTATGTTTTATAACGATGTAATATGATCCTGTTATAGATGCCGGAATAGTATTTATAGACAAAGTGCCGTCTGTATTAACGTCCACTCCAGCAAATTCATGAGCCATGGCATATGGAGCTGTATTATCGTGCAATTCAACTGTTACCTGATCAGCAACAGTGCCAGGAAATTGATCAATTACGTTCATATCAATAGGATTGTCATAGCCCTTTGCCTTTCTCATGCTACCTCCCCCATTATAAAGTCCTTCTATAAATGCAGTCATATTCAAAGTCTTGTTTTGTGGAAGTTCTGTACCACGAATCACAATATTGTCAATTCTGTTGTTTCCAGAGGCATTAGTCGCCCCACTAAAGGTAACGCGCAGATAAACAGTTGCAGCATTATCCAACTGATCAATAGAACTCATATCCAAAGTTTTTATTGCAAAAGTGGTAGTAAGTCCGATAATATTTGTAAAGTCAGTATAGGAAACATTATCTGTACTCCAGGCCCATTGTTGAGAAGTAAATCCAGTACTAGTGTTTCTCGTTGCATAGGTCATTATAGGGTCTTTATAATTCGCCATTGAAAATTTAATAACCATGCTCTTACCGTTTGCTGACATACCGGTTCCTCCCACCATACTGTATGTATTGCCAGCCAAAACATTAGATCCTTCGCGTGGATCATTAAGAGTGGTTCCGCCAAATGCAGTTAATTCATTACCTATTGTCGCAGTTATCCAGGTTGAAGACCCATTTGTACCATCTGCATATAGCATAGCAGTATTGGTTTGAACGCCAAAATTAGCCGCCAGTGATGAAGGTGTACCAGGTGCAACTGCTGTTGCGTCAAATGTCCATGCAGCTAAAGGCTGAACAAACACCTGAGTAGTTACATTACCTGCAGGAGCAGCAGGAACTACTTTATAATTGATATTAGTACCTGAATTGGTATAAGCATAAATTTCGAAGTAATAATGGGTTGAACTGGCAAGTCCAGTCCAGGTAAACGTTTGAACACCATGTAGAACATTTGCTGCACCACTGCCATCCGTCAAATTATAATCGTTGGCTTGTGCAGCACCATCAACCGGGGGTGTGAAAACTCCGGTAGTATTTGCTAAAATAAGAAATCCGGTTGCTGGCTGCGTCCCGTCATTGTCTGCCCATGTAAGGGTTACAGAAGAATAACTAGGCGAGATTAGCTGAAAATTACTTGCATGATTCGTTGGTTCAACATAATAAACCGTACCTGTGAGAGCAAGGTCAACCTGCGTTAAATTTGTGCTGGCATGAGAAATGTTTCCTGTAGCAGCACCTGCAACAGCAGTAGCAGCAATACGAACATAAACATTTTTGGGTTCACCAATAATATTTCCGCCAGTTTGTGCTAAAACAACACTGGGGGTAAACGTAATATTATCTGTGGAAACTTCGTAATTAGCTGGAGCCGTAATAGTAACATCACTTACAAGATAATCGGCTGATGCTGTATAGGATTGTGATGTGGAAGGAGTTCCTGAAACCGTCGAAAAACCTGATAACGATGTTGGAGCTAAAGTTAAAGTAGGTGAAGGAGCCGATAATACCGTACCATTGCAGGTTACGGTTCCATTGGTCGCACCTGTAGAAGTAACAGTAATAACTTCTCCATTATAGTTATTGGCAGTTAAACCGGACTTCAAACGAACATAAATAGTAGTCGAAGCCACACTCCCTCCGCTTTGTGTAAGTACAATAGGATTTGTTGCAGAAAAAGCGCCACCGGTTCCGGTAGATATTTCATAATCGGATGATGGAGCAATAGAGATATCTGAAGTAAGACTAGCCCCTGAAACAGTGAAAGAGTTTTCGGCCGATGGACCACTGCCTTGAACATAAGAAAAACCACTTAAGGTAGTCGGATTAGCAACTATCGTTGGAGTCGCCCCTGCAGGTGTCACATTTGCGCAGGTTAATCCAACTCTGATCTCATCAATATTGGCTTTTGGAGTTGTAGAATTATTTCTCTAACATAT
>CAZNRQ010000510.1:0-2972 GCA_964574845.1 uncultured Bacteroidales bacterium | reverse complement strand
TCTCTTCGCATGTTTGCTTTGTTATTTTGCAGACTTGCTTTATCTCTTCGCATGTTTGCTTTGTCATTTTGCTTATCTGCAAAAACAAAAAACTGTTCAGCCCCGGAAATTAACCTTTCAGGGAAGAGTTGAGTGAGCGAAACAGCATTTGTGGTATTCATGATCTTTTGAATTTTCGTAATTGTTTTTTTTGATATTACGAAATTACAACTGTGGGGAGGGCGAAAAAAATAGCCAATCGATTTTTTTTACCTTTCAAAAAAAAACGCTGCAGGCTAATAAAACAGGCTGCTTTCGAAAACGAAATTCACCAAATCCCTGTAGCAGGCGAATTCCAGGGCTTTAATCAACTGAAACTTGCGTCCTTTCACGCAGGAAACACTTATAAATAGTTCATCGGCTATATCCTTATTCGATTTTTTCTGATGTATCAGCTTCAAAACATCAAAAAGTTCTTTTTTCAGTCTACGGGCCTTTTCTACTTTTTTGCTGTGAGCATTTCGGTTCAAAAATGCCTGCATCTGTATGGGGTCGCGAAAATTCTGACTCAATATGGTGCCGCAACACGCTATAAGTTTGGGTTTGCCGGCAAAATGCCAGACAGAAACCATAAAAGCAGATACCGTAGTGAGTACCGTTTTGTCCTTGCAATTCATTGTAAAGGTTGTGGTTATCACTTTATCGGGCCCGGCACAGCTCAGTTCCCTAATAACCCGACGGATGATGAACTGGTCGCTTTCGTGAAACAATTCTGCAAAAAAATGGTTACCCATGCGTTGAATCTCTTCCAAATCGTATTTGATGCAATCGAGCCACAAAGGATTGGAATAATGGAAAGTCATGGCCGCTGCATCGCCCGATAGAGGCAAAAAGAAGATCAGTTCCACATTCAGTTGATTTAATTTCGATTCTGGTGGAAGCAAATTCTTTTCGCAAAGCAAACCCTGTTTTGCTTTGAGTTCCTTTTTGGATCTGTGGCCGATGCTGTCCAAAGCTTTATGCATATAAAGGTAACGCAAAAAGCGACAAATTATTATATGATATAGTAAAATTACTTTAGAAGAATGGAGAGGAGGAGGATGGATGGATGGATGGATGGTGGATTTGTAGGAAGACCAGGGAAATTGCCATTACTTTGGGGCATTTTGGCGAAAATACTTGGTGAATCTTCGTGTCTTTGTGTCTTGGTGGCAGAAAAAAAACTCACTCTACCAAAATTCACTTAAAATATTTTTCATTAATTTTACAGAAATAAAAAAACGCTGCCGTATGAAAATCGCGAATAGAATAGATGCCCTCGAAAGGAGAAGAGTGATGACTTGCATAGGTATTTTAGGCAATCCCTGGGGCCGGAAAATTATAGAATTGCTCGAAGAAAACGAAAGAATGGACCGACTCGCTTTGATGGAAAAGTTAGGCATTAACTACGTTTCTTTGGGTGATTACGCCTCGAAGCTGATAAAAATGGGCGTATTGGTAAAACACAAAGGCAACCCTCCCACCCTTTCGCTCAACCGCGAAAGGCTCGCTACCTTAACGGAAATAATACAATCGCTCTAAGCCAAAAAAAAAGCGGACTCTCTCATGAAAGAGTCCACTCGTTGAGCGGCATCATAGTCTATGGTCACTACAAGACCGCCAATTAAAATTGATTTATTTTATAAACCATTGCAAAGATAATACATTGCAAGGCCGTTGTCAAGTGTTTTGGTAAAAAAAAGTTGCTTCTATGTTAGTTTTTCTATTTGTAGTTACTCAATGAAATCGAAAAGGTACTCGTTTTTGTATTCAATTTGGAATTTTTCCAAAAAATCAAGATACTCATCTTTAAAGCTACGTGTTTTATGATGGTTCTGCTGGTTCATTATATATTGCATCACATTATCTCGTTGCGACCTCTGCTATATGAAAACGCACCATAACCTTCCTGCCAATAAAATCTGAATTTCGACAACTTGTTTTCGTTGATATATCGCGATGATTCCGACTTAATTTCTCTAACCAGATCAGACAGACAGCACGAAGGTGATTGACCAATCAGCATATGAATATGGTCAGAAACCGAATTAATAGATAATAGCTTTTGATTTTGATTTCTTACGATTCCAGTTATATATTGGTGCATTGGTTCACGAAGCGACTGAGTTATCAATGCATCACGATTTTTAACAGCAAAAATCAACTGAATCGTAATTTGCGAAAAGGTAATGGGCATGAGGTACAGTATTATAAATCCCGTAGGGATTGGATGTTGGTAGCATCATTTATTTATAGGGTCCCGCTCCTTAGGAGCGGGACTTGCCAGCACCTTCAATTTGCTACCATCCTTCAGCTGGCGGACGACTCCTACGGAGTCTGGTTTCAAAAAGTCCAAAAAAGTTGCCGGAATTATAGTCCATGAGAAAAACTACAAAACCGGCAACCATATATAAAGGATGTAAAGCACCACAAAGATACAACAACCGAATAGCCTTTGTCAAGTGTTTTGCAAAAAAAAGTTGGCCCATTGGGTCCCTCCATAGGTCCGTAGGACTCCTATGGAGAGTCCTACGGACCTATGGGTCCGGAATTATAGTCCATGACAACTATAAAACCGGCAAACACATCAAAAAAAGAAAAGTTCTGACTGCTAAAACAACAGAGAATTTTACTTTAGTTGGCAGAATTGCGAATAGTTCGGAGGTCATGAAATTTTCGTATTATGGAATTCACAATTTCTTATGAAAGTTAAAATCCTAGCTTTCTACGTCTAAAATTCCTGTCTGCCGCTATAAAATCAATCCTTCATTTAAATGACGATCCATCGTAAACGACTATTACGTAACTACCTATATTTCAATAGTTAATTGCGCATTACTATACCTAAATACCCTTACTTATTTTTATCATCTAACCCATTGAGGAATATCATTTCGCGATTGACCGAAATCAGTTTAATGACACCTAATATCAATTTGCCACTAGGGTTATGT
>CAZNRQ010000509.1:0-2979 GCA_964574845.1 uncultured Bacteroidales bacterium | reverse complement strand
CTACTTTTCCATTGCCTTTTATAACAAATCTATCTCATCCTACCAAAGTATAAGCGACTCCTGTAGCTATTCAGGTAAAGGCAACACTTACCGTCATTGAAGTGTCAGAAGCAATAGTAGCGATTGTCCTTGTTTCAACACTATTAGTCGTAGTAGCGGTAATAGTATCTCCTATCTTAAAAGTATTCGTAAATTGAGTACTTGTTCCTGTTATTGATATACCACTGATATTTACTGTACCAATACCTCCTGTTCCTTGTTTTACTTGAAAATTAGAAGTTGGATTGATAGTACCTAGTCCAACATTACCAGAAGTAGAAAGATATATAGACGCCAACAAAGGATTTTCATCGACAGCAAGAAGCAATGGAGCTGTATTAGCATTACTAGCAAAGACCGAGGTAAGAGAAGATCATATAGTTTTGGTACGAATAGTAGATTTATAATTACCAGCGCCATCACCAAAGATAGCAAGTCCATTAAAACTAGCCACTGCCCCAGCTATAGGCGTAGTCGTACCAAATCCTGCAATTCATCAAGTAACGACAAAAGCAGCACCCACACACATTGTTCCTCCTGTAAGATCAAGAGTATATGCGGGATTCGTTGTTCCTATTCCTACACGACCATTCAAATAATTTATACTTGTTCCTGATTTATTCCATAGTTGTCCCGTCAGATATCATTGAGCATCTATTTGTGTTCTTGTATAATAATTCCCTGAAGCTGCAGTCCAAAGAGGATCAGACTCGCCAGTCAGATAGCCCATAAGTGCATAATTCCCTCGTCCATATGCTTCATTCCAATGAGAAATTAGTAATGAACTTACACCATAAGCAGGACTTGCTGTAAACAAAGGATCCAATTCTGATCCAATAAAAGTTCCGGTAGCTCACATTGCTCCTGTTGCACCTTGAATTCCTTGCGCTCCCGTATCTCACTTGAGTCATTGGAGTCATTGGATTCATTGAATTCCTTGTTCTCCTTGAGCGCCTGTATCTCCTTTTGCTCCGGTGTTTCCTTGTATACCTTGTAATCATTGAGGACCCATATCTCCTGTATTTCCTTGCGCACCAGTATCGCCTTTTGCTCATTGTTCTCATTGGATACCTTGAACTCATTGTGGTCATTTTAAATCTACAAAATCTCATCGTCAACCAAATGAATTTTCAAATCTCAACAATGTTCACGATCGCTCATGTACTGGAGTAGCTCAAGTATTTCATTTGCTCCCTTGTAATCATTGAGGACCTGTATCTCCTGTATCTCATTTTAATCATTGAAGTCATTGTTCTCCTTGTGCACCAGTATCCCCCTTTGCTCATTGTTCTCATTGGATACCTTGAATTCATTGTGCTCACGTTGCTCCTTGAGCTCACGTACTACCAACATACGCATTAAGCAAAGAATCTATTTGAAATTTCGTATAATAATTAGATTTATCGCCAAGCCACACTGGATCTGTTTCTGTATAGCTGGTTATAAATCATTTTGCATCTATTTCCCCTGTCGTATAATAATTATGTTTTTGTGAATTCCACACAGGATCAGACTCATTATATCATGTAAGATATCCCTTTGCGTTTAGCTCTTCCATTGTATAATAGTGTGATTTTTCTAGATTCCAAATCGGATCAGATTCACCTGTCAGATATCCCATAAGTGCGTGATTCCCTCGTCCATATGCTTCATTCCAATGAGAAATCAGTAATGAACTAATTCCATAAGCAGAACTCGCTGTAAACAAAGGATCCAACTCTGGATTATGAACACTTTTTATTACATCCCAATCAGTAGGAATACTGATTCCAGAAATTGTTGCTTTCGCGACAATCATATCTCATATACTCAAAGAAAATCCATTAACATCTCAAGCAACCGTCACCACATACAAATCTCATTTGGCTATATCTGCAGGTAATACTCCACTCGAATAATCTAAACTTCATTGATATGACAAACCACCTGCCAATCCAGCGATAAGATTATCTACATCAGTTCTTGTATAATATGAAGGTTTATCGGCATTCCAAATCGGATCAGATTCACCTGTCAGATATCCCATAAATGCATGATTCCCTCGTCCATATGCTTCATTCCAATGAGAAATCAGTAACGAACTAATTCCATAAGCAGAACTCGCTGTAAACAAAGGATCTGATTCCGAAGTAAGAAAAGATTGTCATAAACCATTTTTGAGAGGAGCATAAACCACAACATTACCACCAGAATTTACATCCATAATAGGTGTACTGTCTGGATTGCCATCAACTGTCACCAAAACTCTCTGGATAATTTGCAAAGCACTAGAGATACTATCAGGTATGGTGATACTCGCATGAGTAAACATGCCAACTAAAAAAAACAAAGAAACAAATATTCCTATAAAATATTTACGTAAAATTAAAGCATTCTTCTTGTACATCATATTAACTAGTTGAAATAAAGTACAATAAGTATACTCAACTAGAGTATATATGACAAAAAACAAAGAAAAATTATCCTACCAAATGCACCAAAAATCATAAAAACAAGTAAAAATATACTCAAACACAAAAAATATGTTATAATATATCATTTTTTCTTAGAAGATGAATATACATCTCTTTCGATTATTTCTCTTAAAGAAACAAAAAAAACAGACTTGCATACTAGCTCGTCTGCTTTTTTTATTTTACCAAGTTTTAAAGTCTAAGCTCTAATATTCTATTTGGATACCGGGTCCCATAGTAGGAGCTATATATATTCTTTTGATGAGTTTTCATTTTACTCCTGTTGGTTTGTTATCTTCTAAAGCTTTAAGAAAAGCTTTGATATTTTCTTCTATTTGTGCTTCTGTGAATGATATCCTTCCTACAGCTGCATTTACATTTCCTGTTTTGTCAATTTTGAATTCCATCTTCCCTTTTTTGAATTCTTCAACTGCTTGTGGTATATTTGCAACTACTGTTCCAGCTTTTGGAGATGGCATAAGTCCTT
>CAZNRQ010000508.1:1599-2982 GCA_964574845.1 uncultured Bacteroidales bacterium | reverse complement strand
CGAAAGGAGAAGATGTATAGTGCAACTCAACCGCCACCTTATCAGCAATTCCGGTAGGATATTGAGCTCCGCTTGCATTCTTAGCCTGGTTCATTAAACCGCCTCCGGCGTAGAGTCCTTCAAGGAATAATTTGACAGATAAGGACTTATTTGTTACATTATTAACGATTAAATTTAAAATGTAAGTGCTGTCACAACCATATTTTGAGGTGTAGTTTGCATAATAAATTCCCGAAACAGAATAAGTATTTCCTTGCCAGTTATAGGACTGCCCACTACTGATGCTTTGATATTCCGTTAATTCGAAAACAGGATTTACAGTTAAATGTAATATGTTGGTACTATCACATCCTGAAATGGAAACCAAAGTATCGTTATAAGTTCCGCTAGCGTTGTATATATGAGGTCCAACGACGACACTGCTACCTGCACAAATGCTAAGATTTTGGCTTGTGATAATTGGAGCTGGTTGGGATATATCAACAGGATTGGAAACATAAGCAATAGAACAACCGTTGTTATCTTTTGCTTTGAGGATATACGAACCTGCTGCCAATCCGCTAAAAGTGTTGCTAACTTGCCAGTTGATCCCATTGTCATTGGTGTATTGCAAAGTACCCGTACCACCTGAAGATGTGATTGTAATTGAGCCATTGTTTCCTCCATTGCAGGTATTATTTACTGAAGCCACATTGCTGATTGCAACGGCAGAGGGTTCTGTAATAACAACAGGATTGGAAGCATAAGAAGTTGTACAACCGTTATTGTCTTTTACTTTGATGGAATACGAACCGGTAATCAATCCGCTAAATGTGTTGCTTACTTGCCAGTTTGTACCATTATCTTTGCTGTATTGCAAAGCGCCTGTACCACCAGCTGCTGTGATTGTAATTGAGCCATTGTTTCCTCCATTGCAGGTATTATTTACCGAAGCCACATTACTGATTGCAACGGCAGAGGGTTCTGTAATAACAACAGGATTGGAAGCATAAGAAGTAATACATCCGTTGTTGTCTTTTACCTTAATGGTATACGAACCGGCAGTCAATCCGCTAAATGTGTTGCTAACTTGCCAGTTAATGCCATTATCTTTGCTGTATTGCAAAGCGCCCGTACCACCTGAAGATGTGATTGTAATTGAGCCATAGTTTCCACCATTACATGTATTATTTACTTTGACCATATTGCTGATAGCAATTGCAGTGGGTTCAGTAATAACAACAGGATTGGAAACATAAGAAGTAGTACAGCCGTTGTTGTCTTTTACCTTGATGGTATACGAGCCGGCAGTCAATCCGCTAAATGTATTGCTTGCTTGCCAGTTTGTACCATTATCTTTGCTGTATTGCAAAGCGCCCGTACCACCTGAAGATGTGATTGTAA
>CAZNRQ010000508.1:0-1499 GCA_964574845.1 uncultured Bacteroidales bacterium | reverse complement strand
TTGAGCCATTGGTTGTGCCATTGCAAGTGTTATTTACCGAAGACACATTACTGATAGCAACCGCAGTAGGTTGGGTAATTACAACGGGATTGGATGCGTATGCATATTCAAAATTATTTGCATCTTTAGCTCTGACAGTATAATTACCAGCAGCAAGTCCATTAAAGATATTGGATGATTGCCATGTAGTGCCATTGTCAATACTATATTGTAATATACCTGTACCACCGGTAGCAGTTATAGTAATAGAGCCATTTGTACTACCATTACATGAAACATTTAATGCTGTTGCACTATTTATTTTAGGAACAGAAACAGTAAATAATCTTCCTTCTCCTCCTGATAAACCTCCCGGAATAGAAAATGTTGTTTTATTTGAAGCGTATGAAGTGGTAACCGATGTAAACATTGTACTTCCCGTATATCCTATAACAGAAGGTGCTACATAAACGGAGTTAGTATAATTTCCCTGCAACACAACCGTAACTGTTGCAATGCTTGAAAAACTTTTATTAACCACTAATCCATGATATTTTGTCAGATCTGTTTTGTCTTGAAAAACTCCTGCCAGCAGATTTGCATTATTTAGACCTGTAGTACTTGCAAGAAAAGGGGTAGATGCATTAAGTAAGGTAACAGTCGTTTCGCCAGTTGGAGTTGTCGATTTATGAAACGCTCCTAAATTGTTAGATCTCATCACCATTGGACCAATCAAATTGGTTATATATTGATTAATCGTTTTTACAGTATTATAAAGAGGCGTTTGATTGTTAGTTGCGTCAATCAAACCATCTTGCCAAGGGCCTCCAGTGGTGGGAATAGAGTAAGTAAAGTATATTAAGCCTTTTGCTCCGTAAGCCAGAGGGCAAAAATCGGTAAACATAATATGAGCAGCAGTTGGTCGCTGGTAACCGCCACTTTGAGTAGTCATTGGATAACACCAGAAAGGTCGTGTTCCTGCTTTTGTTCTTATAATATCCAAATTGTAAAAGTAATCAGTGCGGTATGTTGGTCCTGAAAGAATTGGGTAACTATCGAAAGCAACAACATCAGGTCGATTGGCTGTATTGGCATCATTCAGGAAGGTTTCCAGATAAGTATTGTATGAAGTATTACCTGCTGTACCTGCAGGATAATAGTAGCGAGGCATTAAATTCATATAGGTTAGCTTCGACGGGTCGTTTGCTTTTAAATATGACAACCAACTTTTTACATTTGTTTCATCTGCTAAAAGCGGTTCGTCTATTATATGATAGCCAAACAAAGTATTTCTTTGACTTGTGCTCAGTGATGCACTGCTGTAACTGCTGACTACGGATGCTGCTGCGCCCGCATCGTACGATTGGCAACCCCAATAATTAAGATCAGTTACCAAATATTTCATGCCGGCCTTACCAGCAAGAAATAAACCATATTTCATACCACCAGTGACATGCCAGCCGCAATCTGCATTTTCTCCAGTGCCTGTCATTAAATTGAATCCTGCGGCTTTTGCTTCT
>CAZNRQ010000507.1:2677-2998 GCA_964574845.1 uncultured Bacteroidales bacterium | reverse complement strand
GCTGCCCACAATCTGAACAACACATTGTCGTTCGCATTGCCCGCCCGCATACTGGCCAAGGCTCAGGAAGCCGGCATGAAGGAAATTCTGGTTCCCTGTGCCGCTTGTTACAACCGTCTTACTTCTGTTCAGCACGAACTGGCAAAGAATGACAAACTGCGCGCAGAAGTAAACGGCATTATTGAAGCCGACCTGAAATGCGACATGAAAATACTGAACATCATTCAATTCATTCAGCAGTACGTCGACGGATTTGTGGGCGACAAACAAAAACTGCTGTTCGATAAGAAAGTAGCCTGTTATTATGGTTGTCTGCTGGTT
>CAZNRQ010000507.1:0-2667 GCA_964574845.1 uncultured Bacteroidales bacterium | reverse complement strand
AAGCCTTGGCGCCGATCCCATTGACTGGCCTTTTAAAACAGAATGTTGCGGAGCCGGCATGTCGGTGAGTCGCACGGATATCGTGGGTAACCTTTCGGGACGCATTGTGAAAGAAGCTGCCGACCGCGGAGCCGAAGCCATTATAGTGGCCTGTCCCATGTGTCATTCGAACCTGGATATGCGACGCCCGGCTATTGAAAAAGCCATAGGCGAAAAGATCGATATCCCCGTGATCTATATCAGTCAGGCGATTGATATGGCGATGGGAAAGACGCTGAAAGAAACCGGCATCAACCGCCATTTTGTTCCTGTGAACATTACATTGCAGAACAAGGTAGCCGAACCGGTGAAAGAAGCCGCAGCGGAAATTGTAACTGAAAAAACTGAGGAGAAGTAAACATGGCACGAATAGGAGTCTTTATTTGTCATTGTGGCGAAAATATCAGCGCCACGGTTGATTGTGAGAAAGTAGCACAGGTTGCCTCGGGGTTTCCGGGCGTGGCCGTGAGCGTCGACTACAAGTATATGTGTTCGGATCCCGGACAAAACATGGTGAAAGAAGCCATTTTGGAACATAAGCTCACGGGAGTGGTTGTTTCGGCCTGTTCGCCGCGCATGCACGAACCTACTTTCAGGAATGCCTGTGCAGAAGCAGGGTTGAATCCTTTTCTGTGCGAAATGGCCAACATACGCGAACATTGTTCGTGGGTTCATGAAAAAAGCGATGCTACCACACAAAAAGCGATTGATATTGTGCGCACCCTTGTTGAAAAGGTAAAACGCAACGAGGCTCTGGCACCCATTTATGTTCCTATCAGCAAAACCGCTGTAGTAATAGGAGGGGGAGTGGCCGGAATTCAGGCTTCGCTTGATATTGCCGATGCCGGACACAAGGTGGTGTTGGTGGAACGCGACCCATCAATAGGCGGACACATGTCGCAGCTATCGGAAACTTTCCCCACACTGGATTGTTCGCAATGTATTTTAACACCCCGTATGGTGGACGTGGCCCGTCATCCGAATATTACACTTTACACCTATGCAGAAATTGAAAGCGTTGACGGTTCGATAGGAAACTTCAATGTGAAGATTCGGTTGAAATCGAAAAGCCTGGACGAAAAAACTTGTACCGGATGCGGAGCCTGCATTCAGAAATGTCCTCAAAAGAAGATCCCCAGCGAATTTGAACAGGGTTTGGGAATGCGCACCGCCATTTATGTTCCGTTTCCACAGGCCGTGCCCAACAAACCGGTGATAGACCGCGTACATTGTACATATTATACCAAAGGGAAATGTAAGATCTGCGAAATCGTTTGTCCTACCAAAGCCATACGTTTTGATCAGGAAGATAGTTTTGTGGAAGTCCAGGCCGGAGCTTTGTTGCTGGCAACAGGATTCGATGTATTAAAAACAAGCGCTTTCCCTGAATACGGTTACGGAAAATACAAAGATGTTATAGACGGTCTGCAATTCGAACGTCTTGCATCAGCTTCGGGACCCACACAGGGAGAAATTCGCCGTCCGTCGGATGGTCAGATCCCAAAGAAAATAGTATTTATTGCCTGTGCCGGTTCACGTGATCCCGCCAAGGGCATTGAATATTGCTCGAAGATATGCTGCATGTACACTGCAAAACATGCCATGCTTTACAAACATAAAGTGCACGAAGGAACTCCTTACGTATTCTATATGGACATCAGGGCCACCGGAAAAATGTATGAAGAATTCGTTCGTCGTGCCATTGAAGAAGATGAAGTGAAATACATACGCGGCAGGGTATCGCAGGTGTATGAAAAGAACGGCAAACTGATCGTTCGCGGAGTGGATACTTTGCTGATGGGTCAGCCGGTGGAAATCGAAGCCGACATGGTGGTGCTTGCCACGGCAGGTGTTGCCAACAAAGGTTCGGAAGAACTGGCGCAGAAACTTCACGTTTCTTATGACAAACATAAATTCTTCTCGGAAGCCCATCCCAAACTGAAACCGGTTGAAACCAACACCGCAGGTATTTTCCTGGCAGGGGCCTGTCAGTCGACCAAAGATATTCCGGAAACGGTTGCTGCTGCATCGGGTGCTGCCAGCAAAGTGATAGGATTGTTCTCGAACGATATGCTGAAACGCGATCCGCTGATAGCCGTGGTGAAAAAGAGTGCGCCTCCGGTGTATTCCAGTTGCACGGGCTGTTTCATGTGTATTCAGGTTTGTCCGTATCAGGCCATCGATAAGGAAGAGATCAAAGACCGCAATGGCAATGTTATCAAAACCATTTCGCATATCAATCCGGGTCTGTGCCAGGGTTGCGGAACCTGCGTGGCTTTCTGCAAATCCAAATCCATAGATATCCTGGGATATAACCACGATCAGGTTCACGCCGAAGTGGTCGCTTTGCTGAACGAATGGTAGTGTTGAATCAAAATTAAAATTGAAAATGGAAACAAATAATAATAACAGTTTTGAGCCGAAAGTCGTTGCTTTTGTTTGCAACTGGTGCACTTACGCCGGAGCTGACCTTACGGGAACCAGCCGTATCAAGTACTCCACCAATGTGAAGATCATTCGTTTTCCGTGTACGGGACGCATAGATTTTATGTTGCTGATGAAAGCTTTTTCCAATGGCGCTGACGGCATCATCGTTTCGGGATGCCATCCCAACGATTGCCATTATAC
>CAZNRQ010000506.1:0-3001 GCA_964574845.1 uncultured Bacteroidales bacterium | reverse complement strand
TCAATGCACTGAAGAATCCTTTAAAGGATATTCAGTTGGTGGTAAAGAAGAAGCCATAGATAGCCTTATTGAATACCAGCATAATCCTTTAAAACGATTCATAGTATTTATTACTGATACCTTGATTTAGGTCCCTTTAACCATAAAAACTGCCATTAGGATAGCTAAGCTATCTTGAGTTACACTATGAGGTCGTAGACGTGTTCTACGAAGTCGTAGACGTGTTCTATGAAGTCGTTGACGTGTTCTACGAAGTCCTAGACGTGTTCTACGAAGTCCTTGACGTGTTTTACGAAGCCCTTGGCGTGTTCTAGGAAGTCGTTGACGTGTTCTACGAAGTCCTAGACGTGTTCTACGAAGTACTTGACATGTTCTACGAAGTCCTAGACGTGTTCTATGAAGTCGTTGACGTGTTCTACGAAGTCGTTGACGTGTTCAAATAAACGAGAGGATGTTTAAAATCTCAGAGTAAAATCTTCTTCAACACCTCAATGCATTGGTCCACCTCGTCAGAAGTATTGAATTTGCTCAATGAGAAACGGATGGTTGGAGCATCGACATTGGTTTGCAGGGCATCCAGCACATGAGAACTGCCCAGCACACCCGACGAACAGGCACTTCCGCCCGAAACAGCCACTCCCCTTATATCCAGATTCTGAAGCAGCATTTCATTTTTGTAAGGCAGCGGAAAAGCTACAGAAATCAGATTGTACAATCCCTGATGATCAGAGCCGGCATGATAGATCAAACCCGGGAAAGCTGAATTCAATTGGTCGACAAAATAAGCTTTCAGCCCCGAGATATAGGCTGTGTTTTTTTCCATATCGCGATAAGCCACCTCAAAAGCTTTGGCCATACCCACAATACCGTAAATATTTTCGGTGCCCGAACGCATATTGCGCTCCTGCCCTCCACCCGTAATGAGAGGATCAATCTTTACATGGCCCGCTATATAAAGAAATCCCATGCCTTTCGGGCCGTGAAGCTTATGAGCCGAACAGCAGGTAAAGTCGGGTTTTACAGAGGAAAGATCGTTGGTATATTTCCCGAAAGTCTGCACCATATCTGTCAGGAAAAATGCCTTATGGGCCTTACAGGTATGCGAAATCTGCTCCACAGGGTTTATGCTCCCGATTTCGTTATTGGCATGCATCAGGATAACCAGCGATTTGATGCCGTCGGCCAACAGTTCGTCCAGTTTTTCCAGATCGGGATGGCCATTTTTATCAACATTTAGAAAAGACACCTCAGGTGAGAATGACTTCCGAACGCTGTCAATGGCATGCAGCACGGCATGATGTTCGATAGGGCTGGTGATGATCCTTTTGATACCGAGGCTGCTTAGGGCACCGTAAATAGCGGTTGTCAGTGCTTCTGTAGCCGTGGAAGTGAAATAAATTTCCGAGGCATTCACCTTCAGATGATGTGCAATACCGAATCTTGATTCCTCGATCAATACCTTGCTCTCGCGACCAAAGGCATGCACGGAAGAAGGATTCCCGGGCACATCCTTCATCACACGACACATGGTCTCATACACCTCCTGATCCAAAGGGGTGGTGGCGGCATTGTCGAAGTATATCATTTTTTCTGTCAATTAATCTTCTGTGGTCTCGCTGAGCAATTCCTTGATATCGCTGAGCATCTTCCGGGCCTGAGTTTCGGCTTTCACTATCGAATCGCTTTCCGAATATATTCTGATAATGGGCTCAGTATTGGAACGACGCAGATGCACCCAACCATTGTCGATATCGATACGAACGCCGTCGACCGAATTGACCGGAAATTTCTTATACTGTTTCCTGATCTTCTCGAGCAACTGATCCAGATCGGCATCGGCCGATATTTCTATTTTGTTCTTCGAGATAAAATAATCGGGGTAAGTGGCCCTGAGCTTGGAACAAGTCAGTTTTGATTTGGCCATATGGGTCAAAAACAAAGCTATTCCCACCAGGGCATCTCTGCCATAATGAAATTCGGGATAGATCACCCCTCCGTTGCCTTCGCCTCCTATAACTGCTTTTTTCTGTTTCATAACGGCTACCACGTTCACTTCGCCTACCGCCGAAGTGAAATACTGCTGACCGTATTTGGCAGTGACATCGCGTAAAGCTGCTGTAGACGAGAGGTTGGAAACCGTTGCCCCGGGAGTATGCTGAAGCACATAATCAGCCACGGCCACCAGGGTATATTCTTCACCAAACATCTCACCATCCTCGCATACGATAGCCAGACGATCGACATCAGGGTCGACCACAAAACCTACATCCGACTTATTGTTGACAACAGTTTCGGACAATTCGCCCAGGTTTTCGGGCAAAGGCTCCGGGTTGTGAGGAAAAATGCCGTTGGGCTCGCAAAAGAGTTCATTCACACGTGCCACTCCCAGTGCTTTCAGTAATTTGGGAACAATAAGTCCGCCGGTAGAATTCACGCAATCTATGGTGACATTTAGTTTAGCTTTCTTAATGGCATCCACATCCACCAATGGGAGTTCCAGTATCTTTTTAATATGAAGATCGATAAAAGTATCGTTCTGCGAATATTTTCCCAGTTTTCCGGCTTCGGCATACACCACCTCGGTATTCTCGGCCAGTGCCAACACCTGTGCTGCCTCTTCATTATTCAGAAATTCACCTTTGTCGCTCAGCAGTTTCAAAGCGTTCCACTGAGTGGGATTATGACTGGCCGTAATGATGATCCCCCCATGTGCTTTGAGTTCGGTCACAGCTACTTCTACAGTAGGTGTGGTCGATAATCCAACATCCACCACATCCAGGCCCAATGACATCAGTGTACCACAAACCAGTTTGTTCACCATATCGCCCGATATGCGGGCATCGCGCCCCACCACAATGGTTTTACCTGTTTTCTTAGCTAAAATAAAGGTGGCAAATGCGCCTGTATATTTAACTACATCACACGGATTCAGGCCCTCGCCCGTTTTCCCTCCAATAGTTCCTCTGATCCCTGAAATCGATCTGATCAATGTCATAGTAAT